>JAIRYX010000461.1 GCA_031267635.1 Planctomycetaceae bacterium | reverse complement strand
ACGCATGCAATCCTTGCTCGCCCGTCTCGGCTTGGCAAAATGAACGACTAACTTTTTTATGCCAATTTAACATGCGTTTGAACGCTTATTTTAAGAGAGATGAGGGGAATTTGCAAAAGCTTAGTTAGAACATTTTTATATAAGAAGTAATCGACAATCTCTAATCTCTCTTTATGTTCTTCAGCTTTATTAGCGAGATTATATTTCGGAAAAATTTATCAACAAGCGGACATGCCCCACGTTAATTAAAAATCCGCCCAAGCATTGTCCGTTGATTTTTTTATGCCGTAGGCGTAATGTGGAGTTATTATCTCATATTACGCAACGTCTCAATTGAGTCCGAAGGATGGCGTTATCTATGTAGGGAGTGTAGAATAATAACTCCGCATTACGCTGTAGAGTTACCCGAACGGCTTTACCATTGCAATAGTAACATCTTTCGGATAACTCTACAGTTGCCGTGCGGATTTATTGGGGTTGAACGACCGAATAGTTACAAAATATCCATTTTAAAACCGTGTTCACCGTTCCTCATGTCCCCACAAGTTCCTCTTGTTTATTAGCGTTTCTTCATTGTCGAATCCAATCCGGCGATTGCGGAGTTTGCGGCGGTTGTTGTGAAGATCGGCGGCGCGATGATGAATTGCGTTGACGTGCCGCAGGTTGTGGAGCGGTATTGGCTTGCCGTGAAGATCGTTGTTGAGAATTTGTTTGGGGACGCTCGCGGCGGAGTTCTTGTTGGGCGGCGAGCGGCGTTGTTGGTACGTAAACGACAATGCGTTGTTCTGTCGGCGGCGGCAAATGAAGTTGTTGAGCGGCGGATTCAAGCGTCCATTGACCGTGTGTTCCCGCCGATAACACACCGTTTCGCTGCAGCGTGTTTTGCTCAAGAATCGTATCGCTTGTCATCGGCGCATTGCCAAGATCGCCGAGCGAAGCCGCGTTTGCGGCAGAATCGCCTAACGATGGCGCGTTACTTCCGAGCGCGTTTTCCGTCGCCGGTTCGATATTTTGTGCGACGTTTCCCATACGATTTTGTTGCGACGGGATATTGTTGCTAATTTGTCCGGCAAGCGGACTGTTGCGAAGCGTTTCCGCGTCCGCAAGCGGCATCGATTGAAATGTTATTTCAATTGCAACCGGCAAACCTTTTCGATCAAGACTATTCCATGAATTGTGCCATTGGCTACCGTTGTAATAACGAAACGAACAACCGACCACTTCTGGCGCGAACATCGCAAGTTGTTGATTGTCGTTGGTTGAACGCGATTGCGATACAACCGGCGTTTCAAAATCCAGTTCCCGACGAATCAGTCCGCCGCCGTTTGGCGAAAGAAGCGAAAAATTATAATAAACCGTTTTCAATTCAGGAGCTTGTACGCCGTTTTGTACCGTTTGTCCGCCGGTTCGGAACGGATTTATTTGAACAACGTCCATTCGTATTGAATGTACCGTTCCCGAAAGTCCGAATCGCCGCGCTCCGTTGCTGTTCGTTTCCCGCGCCGGATGCAATGGGTCTTGAATGACGCAACTGAGGTCGTCGGCGAGAAGCTGCGAGATTGACCGCACGAGTTGCGAGCGTTCCGTGCGGCTTTCGCCGCGTTGAAACGAGCGGGAAAACATCTCGACAAGTCCCCAAAGTATCGCGAACAAAATAAGCAACAATGTCGTCGAAATCAGCAATTCGATGAGCGTAAAACCAAATCGGCGATTTTTCCCGTTCATAACGCGCCTCCGCCGGTGGGTGTTGAGGACTCGTTATCGTCATTTTCACGATTTTCTGTTTCCGGCAAGTCGTTCATGGAATCGGCGGAACCGCTTGTTTCCTCGCTTGTTCCACTGCTTATTTCATCGCTCGGTTCTGCGTCGTCCGCAATTTCCAACGGCGGAGGCGGGTCGTTTACCGCATCGTTGAGAATCATACCATTGTCGTTTATGCCGGAAGCCGAATCGTTGAAATCGGGCGTTGAAGCGGTAACGTTTGTTGATGGATTTGTAAAGTCCGTGATAGCGTTGTTTTCATTGGTTGTCGCGGACGGATCGCGGCTTTGGCGTAATGATTCACGATATTGCCGCCGCCGTTCACTGGAGGAAAGCGTTGCGGATTCCTCCGAATTGATATTCGTCATATCGGTTTCATTTTCCAGCAACGACAACGGCGCGGCAGCTTCTCCTGTTGTTGACATGGGCAAACTTGCGGATGTTGTTGCCGTATCAAACGGCGGCGTCGAACTGCCGGAGAATCTGTTTGGCGGATTCAAATTGCCAATCATGCCGCCATACGGATTTTGTTGTAACGCCAAAAGAATGTTATTGTCAATTCGCGCGTTGTTGATCCAAATCGTGATTTCAAAACGATTCGCGCCGCCCATTCGTGAGTTCGTATCGCTCGGCAAACGCTCACGGGATGCGGAAACAGAGACGGCGGTTAATTCCGGCTTGTTTGTCGGCATGAGTTCTATCGACAAAAACCAATGTTCCAATCCGCTTATTGGTTCACGAAAAGTCGGCGCGATCGGCTTCGCTCCCGCCAGTATTTCATTGATTCGCGTTTTGCAAGCAAGCTGAGCCGAGGAAAGTTCCTCGGCAGCAGCAGCCGTGCGTCCGGCGCGGCTTGTCATCGCAGAAAGAGCCGCTAAGCCCGCCGTAAGTACAGTCAGCGAAAGGAGAATTTCAATGAGCGTGTAACCGGATTGTCGGAATTTGTGTTGCATAGAGATCAACAATGATAATAAGGTGGAATAAAAATAAGATGGAATAAAAAATGGTATAACCGTTCACGCAATTGTATTTTTCCCCAAGGGGCATTAGGAACAATTAAGACTTGGGGGATATAATAAACATTGGTCAACTGCATCGTTATCCAAACGGCTTTACCATGGCAGCCCTTATTTATCAAGTTTCCCTTAGTGGGCGGCTGAATAGTTACATTTGTTTTTAGACATGGTTTGTTTTCCCAGTTTTTTGTAATGAACTCCGCGTCTTTAACAGCGTCCATTGGCTCAATCAATTTCCTTTAGGTCTTTATACTTTATCCTTGTAAAAAATCAAGACGTAAAGAAGCAAATAATAAACATTTACGGTTGCTCAAGACGCAGTAACTATTCAGTATGAATAACTCATGTTGCGCAGGAGTTATCAAAGCACATCTCAAATTGATCCAAATGAAGACAAACAGGTTTTCCTTAATGATGACGTTTCCATTGACTGATTATCCGAAAGATTTTACGATTGCAATTATCCGAACGGCTTTGCCATTGCCGCCCTTATTTATAAATTTCCCTTAGTAGCCAACAAAGTCCCCCGAACGCGCTCTTATGCCCTTATGTTTTAGGTGATGAATGACAATGGATTACAAACGAAAAATAAGGGCATAAGGGCGCATCATTGGGTGCAATTCGATCTACTAATGGAAACTTGATAAATAAGGGCTGAAATGGTAAAGCCGTTCGGATATACATAAGGGCATTTCTAAAAACATTCTCTTTTTGCTGTACTATTTTCGTAAATATCGTATTTTATGATATTGTGTTTTTGGAAATGCAGGTTTTTAGAAGTTGCTATAAGGGAACTTCTAAAAAACTCATAAAATCTTACTTTCCAAAAGCTAAATTCAGACAAAAATATATTTGCCGAAACAAAGTCCCAGAAAAACAGCGGCGATGCCCAAAACGTTTTGTCCGCCGAAATGCAGTAAAGCGGCCAGATAACGCTGATGTTCAAGAAAGTCGGCAATTTCATAAGCGTAAGCGGAAAAAGTCGTGAAACCGCCCAAAAACCCGGTCAATAAAATCACTTTATATTGTACCCCAATTCTTCCTGCCGAAAAAATTGACGTCAGAAATCCAAACAGAAAACAGCCGGCAACATTGACAATGACCGTTCCATAAGGATAATCGCCCAAAGCTTTTGCCGTAAATTGATTTACGCCGAATCGCGCCAACGTTCCGCACGCTCCGGCGAAACCAATCGCCAATACTTGCCAAAAAGCGGACATGTTTCAACTCTGCTGTTAATTCTGGAATTTTAAGAAGCTTTTGGGGACACAGTAGGTTTGGAATCGGCAGGTTTGGAATCGTTTTTTTTGTCGTTGCCGGATGGGACGGCGGAAGAAGGAGCATTGGTTTTTGCCGCCGATTCTCCTTTTTTGTATGATTCGCTACGGTAGTCGGTTTGATAAAATCCGTTTCCTTTGAACATAATTGCCGCACCGGAGCCAATCAGCCGTCGCAGCTTTAACTTATTGCATTTCGGACATTTATGAAGCGGTTCTTCTTTAATGTACTGAAATTCTTCAAACTCATGCCCGCAGGCGTCGCAATGATAATCGTAAGTCGGCATTTTTAATCGTTGTAATGTTGGACAAAAATAGGATGAAAAAACTTTCCCGCTTAATATAACAAGATTTTGTTTTTCCGCAAGAAAGCGGAACGACTTTTTTCTTACGTTGTTTTTATTCTTGCGAATACACGAAAGCCAAAAATTTGATACAATAAATCAATTGTTTTTGTAAAGAAGAATCGTAAATGAGTTTTTACCAATTATGAAGTATCAACGTGTTTTTGTTGAATCGTTTGTTGCGACGTTTCCTGAAGAAGTGGTGACGACCGGCGATTTAGAGCGGCGGTTGGAGCCGTTGTATTCGCGGCTGAAATTGCCCGAAGGGCGGCTCGAACTGATGACCGGTATCAAGGAGCGGCGGCTTTGGCGGAAAAACACGTTGCCGGGAACGCAAAGTATTGAAACCGTCCGCTCGCTACTTGAGCAAACGGCGTTTGACCGCGAGAAGGTCGGATGTTTTATCCATGCGTCGGTCTGCCGCGATTTTTTGGAACCGGCGACCGCGTGTCGCGTGCATGAAGCGAATCGTTTGCCGGAACATTGTGCAGTTTACGACGTGTCGAATGCGTGTCTCGGCTTGTTGAGCGGCATGGTACAAATCGCTAACATGATCGAACTGGGACAAATTGAGGCAGGAATTGTCGTCGGTACGGAATGCAGCCGCTCGCTAATGGAATCGACGATTGAGCAACTGAATACAGACCCGAACATCAACCGCAAAAACGTTAAGCCCGCGTTTGCGTCGCTGACAATCGGTTCGGGAAGCGCGGCGGTCTTGTTGACGAATGAAAAACTTTCGACAACGAACAACCGACTGGTTGGCGGTGTTGTACGGACGAACACGTCGCAATGCCGACTCTGTCAGAGCGACGGAATGGCGCCGATGATGCAAACCGACTCGGAAAAACTAATGCACGAAGGCGTTGCCGTTGCGAAATCGGCGTTTGACGAATTTCTATCGGAAACGGGTTGGACGCGGGAATCTATTCAGCGAACATTTTGTCATCAGGTCGGCAAAGCGCATCAGCAGTTATTGTTTGAAACGCTGAAACTCGCCCCGTCGATAAATTTTGCGACGCTTCCGTATCTCGGCAACACCGGCGCGGTCGCGTTGCCCACCGCCGCCGCAGTCGGAACGCAAACGGGATTCGTATCATTCGGCGAGCGAGTCGCGTTACTTGGAATCGGTTCCGGTATTAACGTCATCATGCTTGGAGTCGAATGGCAAAAATCTCTCGCCGATACAAAATTTCAGCAGATTGATGTTGTGAAAAAAATCTGCGAAAATAACCCAAGGTAGCGACAAGTCACTCATCCCGTCCCCAAAGTCTCCTTTCTTTGAAATATGTAACTATTCAGTGGAATGCAAGTTGGATCATTTCGATGTGAGAATTTCGTATTTTTTAACCTCATTTCCACCTAATTTTCTTAACAAAACAACCTCAGTAGCATAAAGGTTTCCCCAAAACTAACCTCATTACCTCATTTATTATTTCTTTTTTGATGAGGTAATAAGGTTATCGTTGTGGAGGGTCAATTCAAGCTATTAAGGGAAACTTGATAAATAAGGGCTGAAATAGTAAAATCTTTCGGATAACTATTCAGACGCCCAGTGCGGATTTACGTGGTTGGAACGGCTGAATAGTGACGATAGCTCATGCGTAACATGAGTTACAAATATCCTAACAACAGAAAATTTGACCATGTCTCAAACTATCATTATTTTCGGAGCGTCCGGCGATTTGACTAGTCGGAAATTGATTCCTGCGTTGTATCAGCTTGAACGTAAAAAGCGGCTCGATAAGCCATGCCGTATTGTCGGAGTGTCGCGCACGCCGATATCCGACACACAGTGGCGGGAAAAATTACAGAATACGACGCGAGAATTTCTAGGCGAACGTTTCGACCAAAATTGCTGGAACGCTTTTGCGCCGATGATTCATTATTTTGTGGGCGACGTTGAAAAACAAGAAACGTTTCCGAAATTAAACGCGATGCTTCAATCGTTGGAAAACGACGAGCCAGCGAATCGCTTGTATTATCTATCGACTGCGCCGACGTTTTACGCCGCGACGGTTAAGCAACTCGGCGGCGCGGGAATGGCGGATGAGTCGCACGGAGCGAGGCGAGTGATTATCGAAAAGCCGTTCGGAACGGATTGGGAAACCGCACGGCAACTCAACAACGATGTGCATCGTGTTTTTCAGGAGCGGCAAATTTATCGCATTGATCATTATCTCGGCAAAGAGACGGTGAATAATCTTCTCGTGTTGCGTTTCGCCAACGCGATTTTCGAGCCGATCTGGAACCGTAATTATATTGATCATGTTCAAATCACGGCGAATGAAGAAGTATTAGTGGGACGCCGCGCGCCGTTTTATGAGAAAGCCGGAATTTTACGGGATATGTTTCAGAATCATTTGCTGCAACTTCTGACGTTCACGGCGATGGAGCCGCCCGCGCGGTTCGACGCCGACGCGGTGCGTGGTGAAAAGGTGAAAGTGCTGCACGCGATTCGCGGCATGTCGCCCGAAGAAGCGGCTGTCAATACGCTTCGCGGACAGTATCGCTCTTATCGTAGCGAATCGGACGTCGCGCCGAACAGCCGCACGGCAACTTACGCCGCAGTCCGCTTGATGATTGACAACTGGCGATGGAAAGATGTGCCGTTTTATTTGCGCTCCGGCAAAGGAATGAGCTGCCGCACAACGCAAATTATCGTTCAGTTCCGCCGCCCGCCGCATCTCATGTTTGCAAAAAGCGGCGGCAATTTCGAAACGTATCCAATGCCGGAAATTGACGCGAACCGGATGCTGATTCAGATTCAACCCGCCGAAGGGATTCAGATTCATTTTCTGACAAAAGTTCCCGATACGGAGATGCAAATGCGCCAGACGGAGTTTCAATTTAATTTCCGAGAGAGTTTTCGCGGCGAGTTGCCGGAAGCATACGAGCGGTTACTTCTCGACGCGATGCACGGCGACGCAAGTCTTTTCGCGAGAAGCGACGAAGTCGAAGCGGCATGGCGAATTATTGATCCGATTCAATCGACATGGGACAATTCTTTGCAATCCGCTCCCGATTTCTACGAAGTCAACTCATGGGGACCGCCCGCCGCCGCCGACTGGATACGCCGTTTCGGACACGAGTGGTTCGATTCCTGCCCATTGCTGAGAGGCGAATCGCTTTGAGTTAGGAACAATTGAACGTTGAGAAGAAGGGAGTTGTTGGAGATTCCCTTTACTTTTCCGCAATGGTTTCCCCAAAAGCCGGAAACTGCTGCAACACTTGTTCTTCGACCGGGTCTTGTTCTTCGTTCATGGCGTAACAGAAATGCCCAAGTACAAGTTCTTTCATCGCAAGCGTTAAAACCAAAAGCATGATGTCAAAAAACCACAGAACAATCAACACCGCCGACGCTCTTCGAACAAACATGCGCCAACCGCCTTCATTGATTTCGATGGTCGTAAAATCACAAGTGGCAATGAGAACCAACAATATCATCGGAAGGAGAACAATACTCGCAACTTGTGTCAAAAGCGATTTGTGATAATAAGTTAACATGAAATGTTCTCGATTGAAAATCCGGTTGTTGAAAGTTAATCGTTGAATCGTTTGGCAACCAATGTCACGTTTTGTCCGCCGAAACCGAAGCTATTGCTGGCAATGACGTTACATTTCACTTCACGCGCTTTGTTCGGGACATAATCCAAATCGCAATCAGGATCGGGCGTTGTGTAGTTAATCGTCGGCGGAACAATATTGTCACGAATTGCCAAAAGCGAGTAAATTAACTCGCTCGCTCCGCCTGCCGCAATGAGATGTCCTGTCATGCTTTTCGTACTAGAAACCGGAATTTTGTAAGCGTAATCGCCGAAAACCGCTTTAATGACAAGTGTTTCCACACGGTCATTGACTCCGGTGCTTGTTCCATGAGCGTTGATATAATTGATCTCTTGAGGCGAGACCATCGCGTCTTGCAGCGCCATTTTCAAACTGGCAATCGCGCCGCGTCCTTCAGGGTGACAATCCGTTACGCGGAAAGCGTCGGACGTAGAACCATAACCGGCAATTTCGCCGTAAATCTTTGCGCCGCGTTTCTTTGCGTGTTCCAATTCTTCGAGAATAAGCATCGCCGCGCCTTCGCCGATCACAAAACCGTCACGATCCGCGTCAAATGGGCGCGACGCCGCTGTCGGATCGTCGTTCCGTGTACTCAATGCCGTCAAAAGATTGAAACCTGTTACACCAAACGGATGAATCATGGTATGCGCACCGCCTGCGATCATCAAATCCACTTCATCGCGGCGAATTAACTCGACCGCTTCTCCCACCGCTTGACTGCTTGCGGCGCAAGCCGTTAGACAGTTTGCGTTTGGGCCAAATGCCTCAAACCGTGCGGCAAGATGTGCGGCAGGCATGTTGGGCTCTTGTTCCAATTCTTTGATTGGATGCAGAATTTCAAGACCTCTTTCAATGAAACTGTTTTCGTCAAAAGAGCCGTCCGCTTTCAGTCCAGCAAGCATCATTTTCGCAAAATCATCAAAATTTTGCTGACCTTCGCCCGCACCGGTATAAACGCCAAACCGTTCTGGATTGTAATCTCCGATAGAAAGCCCGGAATCTCGAAACGCTTTTGTTCCCGCTCCAACTGCAAAATGTGTATTTCTATCCTGATTTTTCCAGTCGTCGGGATTTTCACCGATTTCAGAAATATCCCAGTTTTTTACTTCAGCGGCAATTTGAGTCGGAAAAGACGACGCATTAAACAACGTAATTTTACCAACGCCGGATTCGCCTCGCAATAATTTTTGCCAAACGATTTCGACGTCTGTTCCCAAAGACGTGACCAATCCGATTCCTGTCACAACAACCCGTCGTCTCATCTCTGAATATCCCTGATTTTCCGAAATTCTTGCAATAAAGTAAGTTACGTCGTTTTTTTCACAGGATCAATCAGACGGTTTCCATTGGAATCAACCCCTATTTCATAAACGCCGAAAATCCTCATCATGTCAATTAAGTTTCCTTCATCGAAAAGAGCCGTGTCGGTAAACCCTTTTTGCAAATGCGCAAACACAAGTTCCCCTTCCGCCATTAATTCTCCATTATTATGAACTTTTGCGGAAACCATTGCACCTTCACGACTTATGTTGACTACATCAACAAAATAAGTGAGGACATCGCCTGGCAAAGCAATTGTGTTATAAAATTCAAATTTCGGGAGTTTACCGAGTACAACATTTTCCCGATAATCATTTGCTTCGCCCACCAACAACCCGCCGGTTTGAGCAACACCTTCAATAATTAACGAAGCTGGCATAACCGGAAAATGCGGAAAATGATCATGCAAATGTTCTTCAGCCAACGTGACCAACTTTATCGCTTGCGCACGTTTCGGGCTTTCAAACAAAACAAACCGATCAATCCAATACCAATGCATGAAAGGAGCTACAGTAATTAAAGTTCAATCAATTTCCATCATTGCTTATTATAGCAAACAAATTTTATCGCAGACTTTTTGTTTTCACAATGTATTAGCTAGCAATTTTGGTTTCAATAAGATAGCACAAATCATTCACGGTCAAAACCGTAATAATATTTGATACAACCGGATTCTTTACAAAAGTATCCAAATTGGCGTAAGGAAGACGTTTACGAAGTTCGCCGATTCCCGCGTCCGTCAATTTGTCACCTTGCTTAAACTCCGGCGAATTAAGGAGATCGGAAGGAATAAATTCTGCCTGATCAATTTTGATTCCGAATGTTTTTTCCATCCGATAAATAATATCGAGAATATCAATGGATTCCGCACCCAAATCACCCATTAACGTAGCATCCGGCGTAACAGCGTCGTCATCGACAGCAAGCGCTACCACCAATGCTTCTTTAACGCCTTGAAAAATCTCCTCTTTTTTTGACGACATAATTTAATAACCTCCTCAAAAATCAAACCACGAGAACTATTATAAGCAAAGAATTTGTATTAAATTTCAAAATCAGCAATTCTTTGTGTTTATAAAATAAGACTCAATGGTTAAAATTAAAATTGTAATTTTTGTTTATTACTTGATACTCAACTTGTGACAATTTGTGTTCGATAATCCGACCAAAGTAACGCAAGATTTTCTTTGAGATACCGAATAAGTTTTTCATCCGTAAACGCGCGACTTATATGATAATCTGCCGCATTCGTTGACTGTAATACGAGTTGCGCACGAAGTATCGTTTTTTCTTCCAACGAACCTTCCGCTTTTACGTAAATTAAATTTCCTTCTTGTTTTGTAATGCTTGATTCAATCCGAAGGGTTTGTCCGGGTTGTACAAATTTTCCATATCGCACACTTTTCACTTCTTTCAGTAAAACTAAGCTATTTGCAAAATTTTGACTGACCCGAATTAACCATGCCGAAGCTTGCGTCAACGCTTCGAGCATTAAAACGCCCGGCATTACGGGAAAATTCGGAAAATGGTCGCGCAAATATTCTTCCGCCATCGATAACGATTTTGTCGCCACGATTCTTTCATTCGGAACCAAAATTTCAATTCTGTCGATAAGAGAAAAGTGCATCTATTTGTCCATTATTTTTCTGAAAATACGATATTTCACGGAAAAATCGGGCATCACTACCACAAAACCGCTATTATAACCATTTTTTCATCAATCGACAAGCCCAACCCACGCAAACAGTAATTTTCATTGTCACAATTATTATCTCATATTACGTATGAGTTATTATCTGTACTTTCCCCCCAAAAAAAGTGACATATAGTCAATATGTGTAATTTAAGTCATTTGAAAGCGACCTCTATTTTTTACGTTTTCTACTTTTGAGGCAAAGACGTATTTCATTCATCGTTAATTTTAGTAAAATATTAAAATGAAGTATATTGGGTATTTTGACATGTTTTTGGAAAGGGCAGTTCATGATGATAAAATGAATTTTTTGAATTTCCCTCACGGAAATTTATTGTGAAATATCCACAAAATAAGTATAATTGAGAAAAATACACTCTTCAACATTTTCAATTTCGGTTTTTACGACAATGTTTATCGTTCGTCAAATCCCTCTTGTCCTTAATGTCCTTTTTAACGAAAATCGAATTTCAAAGTGTGCGGAGTAGAACAACATTATTGATAAGCATGCAACTTGTGGAGGAAAAAACAATGGCAACCGTGCAATGTCCGACATGCGGAACCCGTTTCAAAATTTTAGATTCGCTTCTCGGACACAATGGGCGTTGCGGGAAATGTAAGTCCGTTTACCGTTTGGTTGCCGTATCCGAATCGGAAACGACGCCTGCAATTTCTTCCGCTCTTCAACAACAATCGGAAAAACCACAGCCGCCGAAATCCGCGCAATCAAAACCGATTCAACAGCAATCTTCACCACTCAAGCCGCCACAACCGAAAGCCGTTGACACCATCAATATCACTGACAGTTTTCTCGCTAATCTGGAAGCGGTTCAACAACAGGCAATTGCCGCCAAGAAAAAAGCTCCGCCGCAAGCGAACGTGTTGCAGGCACGTCGCAAATTAATGTCGTCATTGAATGGAGAACTTGTCGTTTCGCCGATTCCGGCGGCGTATCGGTTGGCTATGTTCGTGGTTGGTATGTTTATGTGTGTTCTGGCGTTGGTTTATTTTGTAATCATCCTCAGTGGATTTGCTGGAATTTACTTTTACTGTTCTTTCCTTTTATCACATTCCGACGAACTATTACATAATTGGGAATCAGTTAAAGGAAGACCTCAAGCTCAAGGTTTAGGTTTAATATTAACATGTCTTCCGATTATCGTTATCGTAACGATATTGTTTTTTATGATAAAACCATTACTGTTTCTTTGGAGCGGAAAAGACGAACGGCTTGAACTGACGCGCGAACGCGAACCGTTTTTATTTCAGTTTCTCGATAAATTATGCGATTATGTCGGTGCGATTCCGCCAAGCCGTGTGTTTATTAATTGCGACGTAAACGCCGCCGCGTCGTTTCGGCACGGAATTTGGTCGGCGATTTTCGGAGGACATGACTGTGATTTAACACTCGGACTTCCGCTTGTCGCGGGAATGAATATGAATCAGCTTGTCGGCGTTATCGCTCACGAATTTGGACATTTCACGCAAGGCGGCGGAATGCGGTTCGGAAATATCATCCGCATTGCCTCGTTTCAATTTTTGCAAGCGGCTTACGGACGCGACCGTCTCGACCGATTGATTTATACGCTTTCCACCACCGGACACGTTTTGAATATTTTCTTCTTTATGATCCTACGGTTATTTATCTGGATGACGCGGTTGGTGTTGAAAGGATTGATGATGCTTGGATTTTCCATTTCCGGTTATTTGAGCCGTCAAATGGAATTTGACGCGGATCAGTTTGAAGCCCGCGTTCTCGGATCGAAACTGTTCCGCGATTCAACGCGGCGTTTGTTGGGATTGACGATTTCCAACAGCAAATCCGTTTACGACGTAAACAAAATGTTTCAGGATGAATTGCTGGTAGACAATTATCCGCGATTGATTGCCGCCAATGCGGAAATTATGAACGAACTTCTTCAGAAATGGGTCGATAAAGACCTTGAAGAAAATAAAAAAACCGGCTGGTTCGACACGCATCCGTCTTACGCCGACCGGATTCAACACGCGGAAGCGATTGAAGCGGAAGGCGTTATTGATTTGGATTGTCCGGCGACTTGGCTGTTTGACAATTTCGACGCGGTCTCGCGCGACGCGACATGGCATTTTTATACGGTAGAACACAAACTCGACGTGAAAAACAGTTCGCTGAAAAACATCAACGTTGTTATCAGCGAGTTACAAGAAGAAGCGGCTCGCAACAAAACGGTCGGACGTTATTTTCAGGGATTGTTTTGTGACCGTGTCGCGGAATCGCTTTCGTGGGAACCGCTTGCCGCGCCGGGAAATCCCGCCGTTTGTAAAAATGAAATCAAAGCCGTTCGAGACCGGATTGTGCAAAAACGCGAATCGCTCGAAAAACACAACGAGGAACTCGAAAAAATTCAAAACAACTTTTGGCAGTTGCAGACGGTTACTTATTTGCAAAACTGCAAAGGAGATTACTCTGGCATTTTCGATCCCGAACCGCCGAAACGAAAGTATCTTGACAATCTTGCCGAAAAGAACCGCGTGGAATTTCAGAAAAACGACTTGTTGGAGCAATCCGCCCCGGAATATCGTTTGATGGCAAAACGTTTACAACAGGCATTGTCACTGATTTGCTTTGAACCGGTGACGCAACGGGTCGAAAACGGCGAAACGATGCGTTATCGCGCCGAAATTCTTTATCCGATCGGTTGCCGTTTGACGCAAATATATAAACGTTTTGCGCAACTTTATCAGCAGCGGACGCTTATTTTGGTGCTGTATGTGTCCGGTCGCAAAATCAACTCAAACAGCAGCGCGGCGACGAAACACAACAATGCGATTGAAAGTATTCAAAAGGAAATTTTCGAAGGTTTAAAACAAACCACCAATGAAATGAACGAAATGCAATATCCCTACGACCATGCGCAAGGACAAGTCACGCTCAAAACCGCGATGGTTCCTACTGCGTTTGACGGTACGAAAAATGATTTGGGACTACTCATGGATACAACGGAAATCATTCACGACCGGTTAGGTTCGTTGCTAGGACGCATTTACTTGGAACTCGCATCCACTGCCGAAAAAGTCGAATCCGTACTTGGTTTCCCGCTTCTTCCCAACGTTCCTGAAAAAGAGAAAGAAGAAGAAAAACCGAAAAAGAAACGCGGACTTTGGAGGCGGTTACTCGGTAGCGGAAAAGTTTACACCATATTGTTCTCAATAGGGCGACAAATAAAATAGCGGAGATTTTTTAATTTGTTTTTGATTATTTCGCTTTTAGGGGACAATATTTGAAAACGCAATAGAAAACGATGACGTCAATTTTCTCAAGCCAAATAAATCCGCACTTGGCAACTGTAGAGTTACCCAAACGGCTTTACCATTGCAGCCCAGCCCTTAATTTATCAAGTTTCCCTTAGTAGCTAACAAAGCCCCAAAATGTGAAATAAACAGATTTGTTTTTGCGGAACGTTGCGTTTTTATATTCTTCGTACTTTATCGCTTGCATCGTAATGTTTATCGTGTTTCAGGGAATCACACGCACTGGCAATGTAAAACTATTTTTAGACTTTGGGAAATTGATTTTTATGTCAACTGTTTGAGTTGAAGAAAGATTCTTCTTAATCGCATCAGTAGTAATACGAACAGTCTTGTCTTTATCAGAGTTTTGAGTATATTCCCATATTATATCATGTTCACCTGAATAAACGTTTTCGACTTCAAAAGGTTCCTTAATCCGTGCAAGAAGAGTGATTTCTGTATTTTCATGATCTTCGGTATTTACAATTTCAGGAAAGATTTGAATCGGCGGCTCTATCTGGCCTGAAATATTGAGTGTGAAATTTTCATAACCTTCGATATTGGTTTTTAATGCAATTGTTCCTTCAATTCTATCAGAAATATTTCCTTCCGGCAAAAATACCATTTCAAGCACGCGAAGATTATCATAAATTCCATAATTCTCTGAAATCTCCGGGAACAAGCGTCCGGCAGTTTCTTTTGTAATCTGATGAATCTTTGTTTGGGTAAGTTTTGCATGTTCTAGGACAACTTCGCCAATATCAATCTGCAAATCATGGCTGTTTCCCGTATATTTGATGAAGCAGTTGACATGCTGTTCGTATCCGTTGACCGCATCATGTAGCCATATTTGATGCGGATTGACCTTGACTTCAACACCCGACCAACCGGAAGCGGTAAATACAACAACGGGAATTTGCGGATCATTGGTTTTGACAATCACATCATGAGAAAATTGTCCTGTCTGCGGCTGAACGTGATAAGAAAGTTCGATAATTCCTTCTTCGCCGGGTTTAATCGGTTTGTCCGGTTTTGTATGTTTGATACAAGAACAATCTGGACGGACGTCCTCAATAATCAAATCCGCATTGCCGACATTTCGGAGTGAATAATGAAATGCAACTGGTTTTCCCACGACCGGTACAGTTCCCAGATCACGTATCAGACAATCAAAAATAACGGAAGGACTGCTTGAATTCGGTTTGGGCAAAAAAGCGGGAAGCCGGTTTGCGTTTGCCGGTTTGTGAACAAGCAATAAATGACCGCTCCATATTTTTTCAAAAGCACTACGTTCTCGGGCGGTACGCCGTCCGTTTCCGTCAAACACGTGAACATATTTTTTATCAATCGCGGAAACAACAACATAATGGTCAGGATTTTTCAAATGGGCAATGAAAGGAAACGATAGTTTTTCAAGAGTATTGAGCGTTTCTTGTCGTCCTTCCGTTTGAAATCCGATTTGTTGAAAAACTTCGGATATTTGGAGCATAGAATGTCCCTGTTCCTGATACGGCAACTTTTCAACCAGATAGTCCATACCGACAGGAACTCCTAAAAGCTGACAACACCGAAAAACGCTCCAATGCGCGCATTGTAAATGAGGCGGCTCCATCTGCCGTTCAGGAATATTTCTGACAAAGCGAATAAGAATATATCCGCCGATAACAAGAGCAATCAGCGGCATGATTTTTGTGAATGTAAAAAATTGTTTCACGGTCAAGATAACTTTCTCATACGTTTGCGGATAATGTTAATACCACCTGTAATAGCCATCAAAGCTCCGATGCTGATTAGAAATATACGAACATAAGTAGAGGAAGAAAATGACGATGGTAATTCCATACCTTCCGGCGGAAGATATTCTTCTCCTTCCACTTTGAAGAGTGTTTCGGTACGAAAGTCATATCCGTCATCTCCTTGACGCAATCCAAGCGACGGAAGCGTAAATTCTTTATCGGGAATTTGTTGATTTACTTTTTGACGAGACCATATCATTTCAATTTGTCGTACTGTTCCATCCGATGATTGATACTCTTCGCGGGTACTTTGCGGAACCCAAACATTGGAAACACGCTCTGCTTGACATTGCCAGGTTTTTCCGGGTGTAGAATAAAAAATTGGAAACGCTTTCTTGTTCATATCAACTTGAATATGGGTTTCACTCAGTAAACATGAAACAATATCCCCGTCACGTTCAAGATGACAATGAGGATGTTTGCCTTCTTTAATTTTTTCGCATAATTCTTTGATGTACTCTTCCGTTAAACCGCTTTCTCTCATTTTCTGAATGCTTTCTTCCGAAATATCAAAAAAGTCATACATTGCGTCTATATATGACGGACTAAACGGAAACGAATCATTAAACGGGTCAAAGAGCGTGTTGGTTTCCGGAATGGAATCCCTGATAAAAAAATGTCCGTCTTTAAAATGTATTTTGTTGTCGTCCGGTACTTCCGACGCTGGCGAATAAGATTCCCGAATATAAGTAACATCTTTTCTACAAAGAAACGCTTCTTTTATCAATGTATGAGGTTTTTTTACATCGTTTTCGTAACTGAAACATTTTGTTGGCGTTACAATGTACCTTACTTGTTTCCCTAAACAATCATACAGAAAATCAACCGTGTATTCTTTCTCAAATTCCGCTTTCTTTTTTGTGGAATCGGTGTACGTGATTTTTGATATTTTTACCGTTCCCGACCATGATGTGATAGCTGTCCGGTTGGCATTAAACTGCTCTTTGATTGTTTTGCCTAACAACAGTTGCTCACCATGCTTGGCGACTACTTCGCCTGCCGTACAAGACGCGGAAATCATAGCGGCAAAAGTAACAAGAGCAATCAGCGGAATGATTTTTGTGAATGTAAAAAATTGTTTCATGGTCAAGATATTCTTTTCAGGCATTTACGGATGATATTAACACTGCCAATGAGCAACATCAAAACTCCGATGCTGATTAGAAACATACGAAAATAAGTATATGAAGAAAATGACGATGGTAATTCCATGCCTTCCGGCGGAAGATATTCTTCTCCTTCAACTTTGAAGAGTGTTTCGGTGCGAAAGTCATATCCTTCATCTCCTTGACGCAATCCAAGCGCCGGAAGCGTAAATTCTTTATCGGGAATTTTTTGATTGACTTTTTGACGAGACCATATCATTTCAATCCGGCATACAGTTCCATCCGATGATTGATACTCTTCAGCGATACTTTGCGGCACCCATACTCCTGAAATTTTATCTAATTTGCATTGCCACGTTCTTCCGGGTTGAGAATAAAAAAATGGAAACGCTTTCTTGCTCATATCAAATTGAATATTTCTTTTACTCAGCAAATGGGTAAAGAGAACAATATCGCCACTACGTTCAAAATGACATTGAGGATGCCCGTTTTCTTTTATCTCTTTACATAATTCTTTGATGTACTCTTCCGTTAAACCGCTCTTTCTTTTTTTCTGGATACCTTCTTCCGAAATATCAAAAAAGTCATACATTATGTCTATTTCTTTCGGAATAGTTGGCAACGAATCATAAAATGGGTCAAAGTGAGTATTGGTTTCTCCAATGGAATCTCTGATAAAAAAATGTCCGTCTTTAAAATGTATTTTGCGGTCATCCGGTACTTCCGGCACCGGCGAATAGGATTCCCGAATATAAGTAACATTTTTTCTACAAAGAAACGCTTCTTTCATCAATGTATGATTTTTTTTCACATCGTTCTCATAACTAATACTTTTCGACGGCGTTACAATGTATTTTACTTGTTTCCCTAAACAATCATACACAAAATCAACCGTGTATTCTTTCTCAAACTCTGCTTTCTTTTTTGTGGAATCAATGTACGTGATTTTGGATATTTTTACCGTTCCCGACCATGATTGGATGGCTGTCCGGTTGGCATAAAATTGATCTTTGATTGTTTTCATCAAAGATTTTTGCTCCTCATAACCAGTTACCACTTCGCCGGACGCATAAGACGCGGCAAACATAACGGCGAAAATAACAAGAGTAAATCGAAAAACTGATTTCATTTTGTTCCTCTCAATTTTTAATGAGTTGATATGTCATACAAATTTCCTAATCCCAAAATCTATTAGACCTTTTCTCTAACCTTTGCAACACAAGGAATACCATACCCCAACGCCTTGTTTTATGACTACTTATCTTGTAGTGTTAAGTTGGAGAAAAGGTCTATTATTTAAGAATCATTCTATGGTTTGGCATGTATATTTTTTAGGTTGAAGAGCATCGTCAACAGGCTTTTCTCCATCGGTAACACAATTAATACAATAACTGAGCGGATTTTCTGAAGTCGTACAACGAGTCTTTTTTGTATACATATCGTACCAATATTCTTCCGATTGACCTATTGCCGGTGGATTACTACCATTTTTGCACTTAATTGCACGCAAACATCTTTCCGGTTCAATCTCTACCAATTCTTTTGTTGTATCACCACCGGATTTTGCCGTTGTGAATGGAGCGCCTGTTCCAAGAGTTAAATTATTAGATCCGCTTGCATAAAAAAAATCACAGGTCGGTTGATGGCTAGCAACATATTCCTGATATTCTTCGTCTGTTTGTTGCGGAGTTTTAGGTTGTAATACCGTTACTCTTGCCATAATGCAATGCGTACTAACATTGGGAAAACTTCCTATTGGAAAACAGGAAGTGCTGTCAGTCGTTGCTTGGCATCCTTTTTCTTCACCACCCCAAATTCCCGCCATTTGCCGTTCGGAAAGAACGGCAGACTTTTCTGCATTGACCGACAGCACGGCTTCACAAATCAAGATACCGGCAACCACGCTGATTCCGGCGACAAACCAAACTAAATTTTTGTAACGCAACATTTTATATTCTCCTTTTAGGAAAAATTTGACATTTGTTAGAACAACTCGTGTTCCGAATAAACACGATTGACAATTTTATCATTTAAACGGATAACAACCGGCGTTGTTACCGACCATTTGTATTCCTGATTCAAAATCCCTTGTTGCCATTCACTGTGCATTGACGGAAGCGTTTGTTTATCACCGTTATCAAGCGAAACAATAGCTAATTGACGATGCGGAATTTTTACATCCGGTAACCGTATTTCTTCCGTGATCCATCGTTTAAAAAGTTCGTGGCATTTTTCACAATTGTTTCGGTACAAAACAATAACCCAATTCCCTTTTTCCAATCCTTCAATTCCAATAACATGTCTTGTCAAAGGAAATTCCTGCTTCGTCCATGATTCCGGTTCAAGTAAAACGGTTTTAGTATTACCGGTAATTTCTCCCGAAAACAAAATTTTATTCGGCTGATAAGAAACAATCACAATTGTTACCGGGACTGTAATTGCCAACCATGAAACGGCAAAACTCTTTAATACGGACAATGAAAATTCATGGCTAGTCGCTTTAGGACGAAAAGCCAGCAACAATCCGACAAGAATCAAATCCAATGTCATTGTCAACCACGGATTAACTGTAAGCATACCAAAGCAACCGCAATTATTTTCGTACAATATAGAGGCTTTCCAAAAGGAAATCAATGCGTAGCTCGAAAAACAGACAACACTAACCAACCAAGTCAATTTGGGCAATAAACCAAATAATAGCCAGAAACCAAAGAAAAACTCAAAATCTACGACAATGATGTTTAACCATTGATTGTGAAACAAGTCGTTTTTCAAAATTGGCATTGTTGCCAGTTGATATGCTTTTGAACCGGCAGCAACCAACAATACCGCCGCAACTGCAAACCTCACAACCGTCCAACCAATATTTCTATTGGTTTTCATTAAGTCTTGCAGTGTTTTGTTTTTTACTATTTGCATAACAAAAATATTTACTTCGATGAAAGATGGAAAAATTTCACGCAAACAAAGGAAAATTTACATTAGTTAATTACAATTGTATTAATGCAATTCTCTCATGTCAAGCGAAAAGAGAGAAAGTTTTAAAATTAAAGCAAATTTCTTAAAGTTATTAGATTAGGGGGGGTTATTATAGTTGAGCACAAGTTTCAACGAGCTGGTGTGACAGTTTGTGAAAATACAGTGATTTGAAAGGTTTGATTTTATTGAAGGTTGCTACATTCCCAATAGTGTTCAATTTGTGTTTGTTATACTTCTTACGGCGAGAAATTGCACTTTTATACTCCACAACGTGAGAAAAATATATTTTTGTAGGGGCGACGCTTGCCGTCGTCCGACTTTGGGAAACGTTTTCAATTTGGAGACGTATTCCCAATTCAGGGCAACCGCGAGGGGCACCCCTACAAAATTGCAATTTATCACGGGGAAATGTATAATTCCCAAAAACTGATTGTTTTACTTGTTTGATATTTCTTTATCATCCTGCGGCTCTGTGTTCGTTACATTCCCCAATCGGCAAGGTTGATAGCGCCGGGAATCGCGCATGGGTATAAGCCGTCGGTACCGGGTTTCGGGGCAATATCGGCGTCCCATGTTAGTTTTTTCGGGAAAAGATCAAGCGTTGATTTGAACGCGGCGTCCCATGAAATTTCTACGCCGGAATAAGTTGCCAAACGTCCGAGAATCGCGGTCATGGAAGCAATCGCTCCTTGTTTTCCGGCATTCAACTTTTTGCCGTTGACGATCGCGTCGAACAAGACGTTCATTTCCTTTTGATGTCCGTCGTACGTCCGCCGCCAAACCTGCGGCTCTTTGCCGTTGATTTTAAGAACCGAGCGTCCGTGACCTTCGATGTCAAGCGTTCCTTTCGTGCCGATTGCGTGTTCGCTGAACGAATTCCAGCAATTCGGAATATGTCGGCAATAGCTCAAGCCGCGCACTTCGTCGTCGAAAATAAATTCAACCGTGTGGTGGTCATAAATTTCACCATGATTCGGACTAATCCGCACTTGCCGTCCGCCCATGCCGTTGGCGCGAATCGGATGTTGGTCTTTCGCCATCCAATTCATCACGTCAATATCGTGAACGTGTTGCTCGCAAATATGGTCGCCGCTCAGCCAATTGAAATAGTACCAATTTTTGAGCTGGTGTTGCATTTCAGTTTCACCCGCTTGTTTCGGACGTGTCCAAACGCCCGCGTCGTTGAAATAAATTCTCATACAGACCAAATCGCCGATTGCTCCGTCGTGCAGCATTTTGATTGGTTCGATATGCTTGTCTTCATAACGAAGATGATGTCCCACAATAAGAATTTTTCCTTTTTGTTCGGCGATTTCCGCCGCTTCCAACGCAATCCGCACGCCGACCGGATCGGTGGCGACCGGCTTTTCCGCGAAAATATGTTTCCCCGCTTTTGCCGCGAGAAGAAGATTTCGTGTGCGGATTCCCGGCGGTTCGCAAAGAAGAACCACGTCCACGTTGGACTTTTCTATCAAATCTTTTCCCGCTTCGATTCCCCAATACATCTGCTCTTCAGGCACGGAAAAGAAATCCGGTTTCTCGCTACGGCAAAGCTTTTCCGTCGCCCTAACCGGTTGTTCAAAAGCGTCGGCAATCGCGGTGACTTTGAGATTTTGGGTTGCCGTATTACTCAAAGCGTTAATCAACGCTCCGCGACCGCGTCCGCCGCAGCCAACCAGCCCAATTTTGATAAGGTCTCCGCCTTCCGCATGAACGCGGGAACCCGCTTGCATCGCGGCAACTCCCGCCGCCGCTCCGCCGATAACTTCCGATGTTTTGAGAGAAATTCTCGATTCGCTCATCTTGTTTTACCTTTTCTTTCCTTATTTTCTGTTGGAAAAGTGTAGCTATTCAGTTGTCCCAAACCAAATATACTCCTCACCCTTGAAAATTCTGCTTTCATCAAAAAAGGGACATTAGAGACGCAAGGGACTTTTGGGATGTGATGAACGATCAACACTCTCTTAAAAGTCGAAATTATCAAATGGGAGGAAGCATACTTCTTACATTTTACATTGTTCGTTGATTTTTTGTAACTACTCAGTTGCCCAGTACGGATTTATTTGGTTTGGGCGTCTGAATAGTTATCCGAAAGATTTTACTATTGCAGCCCTTATTTATCAATGGTAGAATTTGTTGAAAATGAGGTTTTTAGAAGTTCCCTGTAGTATATTCCTTACACTTGAGTTTTCGGTTTTATGAATGGAGATCAAACCGGATTTTACGATATAACAACGTAGTGAAAACCGAAATTTCAAATGCAAGAAATATACAAAAGTCACGCAATTTCACTTGGCATTTTTCAACATAAAATACCTATAAAATTTGACATTTTTCATACTCAAGAGAAACTGAGGAACTTCGTACTACTCTCCTAAAAACTGAGAGACTCATCTCTCACTTTCGGAGAAAAATGGAGTTGTTAGAGATTTTTACTATATTTATTTACCGCCAAGAAGTCGGATAGACAACAAATTCGATGCGAGCGTTGTTGTTTTCGCCTTCGTAGGTGGTGTTTGTTTCGATTGGTCGATTCACGCCCGCACCACCGATACGTATTTGTTTTGCTTCGAGAACGTGACTTGTGATAAGATAATAAGTCACCGCAAAAGCATTTTTGATTCCGGCTTCATAGTCGCTCAACACGCTTTGACGATTGACTTCCAACTGACTGACATGTCCCTCAACGCCAATTTCTTGATCGGGAAAATTGACTCGCAATTGATTCCCAACCTCATTGAGCGTTTGCTTACCTTCTTCGGTCAACTGCCACGTTCCCGCTTGAAAAATCGCAGAATTTGGGATTCGCACACGTACATAATCGCCGTCGTTGGTAACTTTCACGTTAGGAGAGCTGATCGCAAGTTGATGTTTGTAGCTGCTATTTGGCGTAACGGTTACGGTTGCTTGACGATACATGGACGCTTGATATGTTTTTATCGACTGCTGACTTTCAGCAAGCTGAAGCTCCAACGCCTCAATTTTGGCGGTCAATTCGGCAACACGTTGATCGGAGTCTTTTTGCTTTTGTTCCGTCTGTTGAATCACTCGCGACGCTTGACCTAAATCTTTTTGCAACTGTTCATTGAGAACGTCCAAACTTTTGGCTTTCGTCGCTTCTTCCTGATATTTCGCCACCAAGTCAGCATTTTGACGCTCCAACGGCGACATCTCGCCTGTTCGCTGTGCGGTCAAAGACGAGCAACCGATGAAAGTCAAGAACAAAAACAAAGCGTTAAACAGAAACAAAAACTTTATAAAATGATGAAACGGCAGACAAGCCGTTATCGTTCCGAGCCAGCGACAATCGCTGCCGTTTTTTTTATAAACGATTTGTCTGAACTGCCCAAACATCGAAAAATTTTTGACCGCTTCTTGAAAAATGGTTCTAATATTATTTAGAAAAACAATCTCATCTTTGAATTATGACAGACAAATGAAAGAAATGCGTTGAAACGTAAGAAAAATTCAGAAAATTGGCTCAAATAATCAGTAATGAGTTAGTTTTGTACTGATTAAGAGTTTTTGTAACTGTTCAGTCGCTCAAAGCAAACAAATCCGTACAGGACAACGGAATAGTTACAAAAAACCAACGAACAGTGGCTTAATTTAAAAAACTTATGTGCGTAACATGAGTTACTCCATGAAAGACCATTCGCAATTTTATTTTACGAATGGTCTTTTTTCGGTCTTGATTTATTTTTTCTTTTTAACTGTGCGGCACGCTTCATTGGCGAGTTTGTCGCAACGTTCATTTTCGGGATGTCCGGCGTGACCGCGAACATGCGTAAAATGTACTTCGTGCCGCGAAATCAGCATGTCAAGTTCCTGCCAAAGTTCGACATTTTTGACGGTTGTCCATTTTCCTTTTTCGCGCCGTCGCCAACCATTCGCTTTCCAGCCCTTCATCCATGTCGAAAGTCCATTCAAAACATACGTGCTATCGCTGACAATCTCCACGGCTGTTTGACGTTTTAATGCATGTAATCCGACAATCACCGCCGTCAATTCCATCCTGTTGTTCGTCGTATTGATTTCGCCGCCGTTTCGGATAAGCTCTTTGCCGCTCTGCAAATGCCGCAAAATAAACGCCCAACCACCGGGACCGGGATTCCCACTGCATGATCCGTCCGTAAAAAGAACGACTTCCGGCGTAAAAATTTTTGTCTCTTTCGACATGATATTATTTTATGGGAATTTCCAATAACCTCCCCCAAATATTCGTAAGTTCTTATTTTTCAACGGTAAAATTTGTTGACAATGAGGTTGTTGGAAACTCCCTATACTCATTCAGGTTATAAAATGTAACGATTCAGTCGATCAAAACAGATTTGCTTTGTTGGGCGAAAATGTTTTTATGACGTTGTAACATTTTTGCTTGTTTGCGTTCTGATCAACGATTTCTGTCATCTGATCAATGACTGCAAATAATTGTTCGATTAACTCCCAATCAGAAACGCCGCTAAAATCTGCTCGACTTATCTAAAAAAAATAACAAATTCATGAAATCAAGTCAATACCGAACTGTAACAAAAAATTTCAGGGCAACTGAATTATTACAAAAAATAGACTCGCCTTGAAAACACTGAGACGAATTGGTCGATTAGCGATCTCTCCAAAATCCCTAACGTCCCAAGAGTCCCCCAAGCAATCGGAACTCTGTTGCATCAAGTTTCGGATTTTAGTATAATATACTTCTCACACTTGAAATTTCCTGCTTATTTTCTATCTTGAGGAGAGATTGATTTATAAAATACTGTAACGATTCAGTCGCTCAAACCAAATAAATCCGCACTGGGTAACAATCTTAAAGGAGCTTCCCAAAACCTCTCCCAAATATTCGTAAGCCCTTATTTTTTAACGGTCACATTTGGTGAAAATGAGTTTTTTAGAAATTCCCTTAATGACAATTGTCTCCATCGACTGGTTATCCGAAAGATTTTACTATTGCAGCCCTTATTTATCAAAATTCCCTTAGTAGCCAGCAAAGATCCCTCAAACGCGCCCTTATTCCCTTTGTTTTAGAGGATTGGATTACAAACGAAAAATAAGGGCATAAGAGCGCATCATTGGGTGCAATTCGGGCTAATAAGGGAAATGTGATAAATTAAGGGCTGCAATAGTGTACGTCCTTCGGTAAAATTGACGGTAACTCTGCTGTTGCCGTGCGAATTTATTTTACTTGGACAACTGAATCGTTACAGTATTGCATAAACCAATCGCTCCCCACATGCGAAATAAACAGAAAAAGAATATTCCCTGAAACTTCCGGGACACGCCCCAGATAGATTCAGAAACCCCCGAAATGCTTTCGGGACGATCCCTAAACTATTAGCAATCAACAATTTAGGCAGCGATTCAGCCGCCCTCGGAAACGAATTTCTCCCGCGGGGCGGCGAATCGCGCGCAAAGAGTAGCAAATACGTAGGGGCGACCCTCGCTGCCGCCTCGACAGGTTTGTTCCTCTTATTATCCCAATTATCCATTGGAAACATCCGTTATTCATTAGAAACATCCGTCCCTGCATTGTGTTGTATTGTCCATTGAAATCCTATGAACCTATTTTCTTGTTGCCATGTCCTCTTCTCGTCAACTATCGTTTCTCTTCTTCGCAAGACTTTGTTTCGCAATGTTTCTTCTTTCTTACGCGAACGCGCAGCAATCGGCGTCGATTGGTCAGCCGATTGACGCGCCGGTTGACGAGGGGACGATTCGGCGGGCGTTGTTGGCGGAGCGACGGAGTGACGCGCGGTTGAACGACGTGTATTATATTACGCCGACAACGGGATGGGCGGTTGGCGATTGCGGTACGATTTGGAATACGCAAGACGGCGGGGAGCATTGGACGTTGCAGGAAAGCGGCGTGAGTTGCCCGCTTTTCTGTATTGATTTCATTGATTCGCAAAACGGTTTCGCGGTCGGCGGAATGACGGAGCCGTATTCGCATCGCGGAATCGGCGTTGTGTTGAAGACAGCGAACGGCGGGCAAAACTGGGAGCGTGTCACTTCCGCAACCTTTCCTCTGCTCTATTGCGTCCGCATCGACGCGCCGGGCAAATTATGGGTTGCCGGCACGTCGTCGGAACAATGTCTCACAGGCATACTACGCAGTTCCGACAACGGCACGACATGGCAAAAACAATCCGGCGCACAAACGGCCGGTTGGTCTTCGCTTGAGTTCTTCGACGCCAAAACCGCCGCGGGAATCGGACTTGACGGGACGATACGCTTGTTCCCGAACGCACGCTTACTTCCGAATAACGGCAAACCGTCTCCAATGCCGACGTTCGGTTTACGCCGTCTCAACGCGATCAGCATATCGACGGGGAGACAAGGGACAAAAGGAACTCAAGGGACGCTTGGAACTCAAGAGTCCTCAAAGCTCCTCATGTCTCTCATGCCGCTTTGGTCGATTCTCTCTCCCGCATCCCTTATTTCTCTGCAAAACTCGCCGCTTTCTTCCGCTTGGTTGGTCGGCGACGGCGGCGTAATCGTCTGCTCGCGGAACGGCGGCGGAACGTGGGAACTGCCGCCCGCGTCTGTACCGTTACAGCGTCCTGATTTGTTTGACTTTCAAACGGTCTTCGCGCGGGAAAACAACATCTGGGTTGCGGGCAATCCCGGCACAAAGATATTCTTCTCGCACGACGGCGGCGTTCATTGGCGTCAGGCGTTCACCGGCGTTTCCGTTCCGATTCGTAAAATACGGTTCATTTCGCCGCAGCACGGCTTCGCGGTCGGCGAGTTAGGAACGATTCTTGCGACTGCCGACGGCGGGCATAGTTGGCAAATTCAACGCGACGGCGGCAAGCGGCTTGCCGTGTTGGGGATTTTCGGGCGAGTGCAGGACGTGCCGTATGAAGCATTTGCGCAGCTTTGTTTGGAAGACGGTTATCTCGGCGGCGTTGAGATTTTGTTTCGGCAGGATTCCATGACGCGGAACGCTTCCTCGAACAACAATGAGATTCCGGCGATGCGGCGGGTTCACGAGGCGCTGACGCAATGCGGCGGAACGTGCAGCACGCAACCTTGGGCGTTTTCGCTTGATCTGGACGAATTGACCGGCGGCGCGGAACGCGGTATTTCCCGCATCCTTCAACGCATCGAACAGGAAAATAACGGTTCGGGATTGACGCGGCTTCGGGAACATTTGGTTGCGGCAATCCGCACCTTCCGACCGACTATTATTATCACGTCGGGAAACGTCCCGACCGAAGAAAGCGACACGGAAAATCCCGCGATTCTTGCCGACCCCATCCGTGAGTTGCTGCAACGTGAAATTGTCGCGGCGGTTCAAGCGGCGGCAGATCCGAACATGTATCCCGAACAGTTGAGCGAAGCCGGCTTGCGTTTGCAAACTTGGCAAACGGACAAAGTCCATCTTTGCTATAATGAAACGGCTTGGCAGAGGAAAGACATACTGCAACACCTTCGTACACAGGACGTGTTCCGCAAAGCGGCGGCGCGGGAAGGAAACGTGCAGCTCTTTGCGCAAGCCGTCAATGCGCGTCACGGGAAAACGCCGGAAAACATGGCGAAAGACGCCCGAATGCTAACGGAATCGAAACCGTTACCGACGATGCAAACGCTTTCGTTCCGCACGGTGTTCGATATTGCGGCGGTTCGGCAGAATAAGAATCCCGCCGAGTTGAACGGCGGTTCGTTGATGACCGGAGTTACATTAACGGCGGGAAGCGAAGCGCGGCGAATGACATCGAATCTTTCGATGATTCCGTACTTTGAATCGTTGCAGCAACAGCAGCAATATCAAGAGAGCGCACGGAATATCATCGCGGGATTGGGAAAGGGAACGCTGACCGACGGTAACCGCGTCGTTTCGCAGGCGGAGAATTTGACGCGGCGGTTAGATCGTGAGACGGCAATCCAAACGTTGTTTGAAATGGGAAACCGTCTGGCTCAAACCGGACGGCATGACGCGGCGGCGGATATTTTTCAGCATGTCATACAACGTGATCCGCGGCATTTTCTCGCGGGGCAGGCAAATCAATGGCTGCTGAAATATTTGTGCGGCTTCCGTGAGAAAACAACGCCCGAAACAAGGATTGGGAACTGGGAACATCCGCTTTCAGAGTCTCTTTTGTCCCATGAGTTCCTTTCGTCCCAAGGGTTCGCTAACGATACGGTCAACGGCTCCACGTCGGACAATCCGCCGACTCAAGCGGAACAACTTGCGGCGTTGTTGAATCAACAATCGCCCGATCTTGCAAGCGACCCGCATATCCGGTTTTGTCTTGCGGCGCAGCGGGGTTACGGCAATCTTGCGGCGGCGGAAATGTTTTATACGACGCGGAGTATGCGGACTGATCATGACGTATGGGCAACCCGCGCGGCAAGCGAATTGGCGGTCTTGCGGTTTCAGACGCAGACGCTCAAAACATTGAACAGGGAACAATCCGTCGGCGCGGCGTTGGAAGCTCTGCTGCAAAGCGGCGACAGCCGGAATCTTCCGGCGATTTCCTGCTACCGCGCGAAAGAGCGTCCTTTCCTCGACGGAAACTTCAACGAACCCGTTTGGGCAAATCATCCCGCGACGCCGTTCACACAAACGCAGTCACAACCGCAAACGCAACATCCCACGCAGGAAACACCGGAGGACGGCAGACAGCAGGCAGTCAGCAGTGGGCAGCAGGCAGCGGGTAGCGAAGGGGCGGAAATCCGCTTTGCGTATGACAATGAGTTTTTGTATTTTGCGTTGCAGTGCCGGAAGTCGCGAGGTTTTGCGTATCGTTTTACCGAAACGCCGCGTCCTTACGATCCGAATTTGTTGCGACAAGACCGTGTTGAAATTCTGCTCGACAGCAAACGGAATTTCACAACGTTCGACACGTTGGAATTAGACAACCGCGGCTGGGTAAGGGATGCGCGTCAGCAAGACCAAACGTGGAATCCGCAGTGGTTTGTTGCGAGAAACGAAGATGCGGAATGCTGGTATATCGAAGCGGCGTTTCCGCTGAATCAACTCGCCGACCAACCGCCGTTACGCGGCTCGGTCTGGTGCGTTGCTCTCCGCCGGCTTATCCCCGCTGTTGCCGCAGAAGCGTGGAACGCCGAATACTCTTTCCAAACTTCCGAAGGATTTGGGTATTTGGCGTTTGAGTGAATCAGAATCTGTTCAATTGCGTTCTCAAGTGCTGCCGTTCCAAAACGGAAGCAAAAGCGTTCTTTTTATCTAATCCCCCTGAATTGTTGTAATTTTTGCCTTTTTAGGTAAATTTTGAGTGGAAAATCGAGAAACTTATGAGTATAATAACTATTTTAGAGCCGTTATGGAATTTTTGTGGGCGGCGCTGAAATATCGAAGCTTCCTTTAACGTAACAATTTGTGGAAAGTGAAAGTCATGAACTTTGAAAAAGGAAATACGGTCGGCATTGATCTTGGAACAACATTTTCATCAATCGCACAAGTCAACGAAAACGGAGAGCCGGCGCCGATTGAAAACGAAGACGACGATGTGGAAACCGCCAGTTTGATTTTGTTGGCGGAATCGGGACACGTGATTGTCGGTCCCAACCGTAACCGCGCCGCGATGGAAGATCCGGAAAACGTGGTCGAACGCATCAAACGTCACATGGGCGTTTCTTCTTACAAGCGTACCTTTGACGGACGCGAAATCACGCCGGAATTTATCTCCGCACTCATCTTGAAGAAGCTCAAACAAGACGCGGAAAAACGAATCGGTACAATCAGCAATGCGGTGATCACGGTACCGTATTATTTCAACGACACTCGCCGCAAATCAACGCAAGACGCGGGAAAAATCGCCGGCTTCAACGTTGTTGACATTATCAACGAACCGACTGCCGCAACGTTGACGTATGCGTGGCATCGCGGCGAACTCGGCGTAACGAACACGAAAATGGACAAACCGCGACGCATTCTTGTTTATGATCTCGGCGGCGGAACGTTCGACTCGACTGTTGTGGAATATACGCCGACGCATTTTCACGTTCTCGCAACCGACGGCGACGTAAAACTCGGCGGCGTCGATTGGAATGACCGGCTCGCCGACCATGTGTTGAAAGCGTTCCAAGAAAAGCATGGAATTGACGCTTCGACTTCCGCGAAAGCTCTTCAGGTGTTACGAAACGATTGCGATCTTGCGAAAATTCAATTAACGACGCAAACGGAAACGGCGATCAGTTTTCGTCACGAAGGCAAGTCCATTACGGTGCGGATGACGCGGGACGAATTTGATCAATTGACTGCCGATTTATTGCAGCGAACCGCCGATACGACGGAATTTGTTCTGGAACAAGCCGATTTGGAATTTGGTCAGTTGGACGCGATTGTGCTTGTCGGCGGTTCAACGTTGATGCCGCAAGTGCCGCGAATGCTCAAAGAATTGACCGGACTTGATCCTTATACGGAACTTGACCCGCATACAGCGGTTGCGAAAGGAGCGTCAATTCACGCCGCGATTCTTGAGGCAAAATACCGCACCGACAACACGGAAAGCAACGAAAAAATTCGCCGTATGTTTGAAGGAATCCATCAGGAAGACGTAAATTCGCACGGATTAGGAATTGTCGCCATTGAGCCGAAATCAGGCAAAGCGGTCAATCACATTATGATTCCGCGCAACACGACGTTACCGTATTCCAAATCGCAAACGTTCCAAACCAACAAACCGAATCAATCACGTATCAGCGTTCAGGTTTTGGAAGGCGACGCGCCCGACCCGATTGCGTGTTCGTTACTCGGAAAGTGCCGAATTACAGGACTGCCGAACGAATTGTCGAAAGGTACGCCGGTTGAAGTGACGTATTCCTTTGACAAATCGGGACGGATTTCAGTCAGCGCACGCGAAAAAACGTCGAATAACGAAGCCAACATTGAAATCGAACGCAAAGGGGCGCTGACTGACGAACAGGTTGACGCGTTTGTAGGAATTGCGTCGGAATATGTTGTGGAATGAACAATCGCGAAATTTTCGCGTGTTTCTCATTTTTGAGAGTTTCTAAAAACCGTATTAATTTACGAATTTTATTTTTGAGGGGGATTTTTGTTTTAATTTTCGAGAAATTCGTTTAGAATTTTGCATTCAGCATTGATTTTATGCTGAATTATTTGGAATTTTGCGCAGTATCCCCTTGAATATCACTTGAGCAGACACATTGCCCGTC
>JAIRYX010000437.1 GCA_031267635.1 Planctomycetaceae bacterium | reverse complement strand
TTTCTCTTTTATAAAGCGTGTAAACCTGACTGATCGTTTGTTTCCCAAAAAGAAACGGCATTGTTTTGAAACCGCAAAGAAAAAGATACACATCTTCTTTACATTTGTTGTGATTATACGTTAAGAAGAGTTGTTGTTTGGTAATGAGTTTCCAATAATGTTCGCAGATATAACTCACAAAATCTCCATAGTCTTGGGGATTAACCACACGGCGTATTATTTGATAAAGTCGTCCTTTACCGTTCAAACTATAGAGTTCAATCCAGATTTTTTTCCAGATGTCCTCCCACCCCTTTTCGTGGTTCTGAATGATTTGGATTTGTTCGGCGGACGGAATAAATGGTTCTGACATCGTCAATAAAATTGGAAAACAAAATTTATGAAACGAAGTAAAACACAATTTTATTATTTTTAGCAACAATGTCAAGTAATACTTTACCGCAAATTTTGGAACTGTTTGTTGTCAGAGTTGGCGAATGTTGTACTTATGACAGTGTTGCGGAAGTGAAATAAGGATTTCACAGAACAAATCCAATTCAAAAATTTCAAGAATAGAAAAAATTTGTTGGTCAGAATTGGCTAATATTACACTAATTATCAGTGTCCTGGTATGAAGTAAGTTTTTCGCGGAACGAATAAAGTTAAAGAAAACTTTTTTCTGAGTTACCGCTACCGATTTTCTTTGTGAAAAATTATAGTACAATATGACATTAAATGTTTACCGTAATTATTCTCGTATTTCAAACTTAACCAAATTAAAAAACATGACAAATTTACAGACAAACAACAAGTTTAATGAATTACATTTATTCATTGACGAAAGCGGACGTTTTTACGAAGAAAACGACATCAATATTGTCGGCGGAGTTCTCCTTTTCGGGAGTTACGATGATGCTGTTCAAAGCGGTATCAAAAATGCGATGCTTGATGCCTGCCGTGTTTCTGAAGAACAATATCCGGTACATTTCCATCAACTCACAGAGAATACCTTTGCCGTTAACTTGTCGAAAAATCTGGAAGTTTGGAAAAAGGAAACTGATACGGCAATTTATGGCGTACTTATGCAACACAAAGAAGACATCTTTGACAATGCGCCTCATCTTATTGCCGAACGGGAACTCGATAACCGTTACCTCGCCATGATTTGGGAACTCATTGAATATCTTGTTTTTGTGAGCAATAAAGTTAATACACGATTGACCGAAGATGCGGAAATTCACCTGCATATTGCTCATCGCCGTTTTACAATTCCCCGCGACGGTGAACTCAAAACAGAATATGAATCACTTGGGTACAAAGTGACAGACAATTATTATGTAAAGGATTCTTTTCATCCATTGGATATTGCAATGTTATTTCGACAAACGATGCGTAAACGTTGGACTGGTTCACAGCGAAAACTCGCAAAAGTCAAACTTGAATGGCTGGATTATGACTCCGCTAAAACAACACCCGCCATGTATCTTGCAGACATCGTTATCGGAGTAGAACGAAAACGCATACAAAATTGGACAACAATGAAATCGCAGCAAATATTGCCGATTCTCGAATCGTTGGAATACGGCAAAGAACTCAATGCGGCAATGCAATGTAAAGCGTATCTTGCTTCAGGTAATATTGAAGGACTTATCGGTGAATTGGAAAAGAATCCGTTTAACCCCGATGATTTACAAAATCAAGAAATTGTCAACGCTCTTGTTGCATATTATAAAAAGAACAAAAAACCGTTTCAGCGGCTTTATGAAACGGCGGAGAAACTGGTTGATCATCCGTTAGAGCGGGACAGAGCAATAAGGTTATCCGAATTACTTGATGCAATTGTTGAAAAATCGGGTGAAGATAATTTATTGTTTCAACTTTATTCGTTACTCGTCCAATTTTCATTTACCAATCATACAGGGAATACTCAAAAAAGTAACGATATTTGGGAGAATTGGCTCAAGTATGAATCGCATTTGCCGTCGATTGGTTTGGAATATGGATTAAAATTTTACACGGAATTTCGTTTGCGTCGGGCAGTCAACCTGATGGATATGTTTCAATATTCCGAAGCCGAAACGGTATTGCTTGACGGCATTACTAAAGAGGAAGATTGTCGGGTGAAAATTGCGGCTCTGTTCGGTTGCGAACCAGATCGCTTTGATTCGGTGCAGATCGGTAAAATTTATAACACATTGGGACAGTTGCTCGCTTTTCAAGGAAACGATTTACAATGGGCGGAAAATTCTTTTCGTTACGCGATTGAATGTTTCAAAGACGCGAATGATATTGAGCGTTCATGGGTTTATCTCGGTCATCTTGCTTGCGATCATCCGAATGAATTGCGGCAACTTTGGGACGAAGTTGCTGCGCATTTGCCGAGCGGCGAAAATCCGTATGAAAAGCCGTTTGTTCTGGCATTGAAATTGAAAGCGGTGTTGGTGTTTTATGATAACGAAACAAAAATTAAATGGGCAGAAGATGTTTTGACGGTTCTTGAAAATTGTCCCGATTTCCTCAGGCGGCAACATACATTTGGCATGATAACACAAACAACTGCAATGATTTATGCCCAACTCCGTCAGGAAACCGGAAACGAAAATATGCGGACAACCGCACACAACTTGTTCGATTCGGCAATTGACAGTTTTTCACACGGCGAAGGTTTGCTCAAACATATTGGCAATATCTGCAAGTTGCGCAAAAAGCAGTTACATGTAACTCGTTTGATGCCGGAAGAACAAGAACAAATCAACCAACTCCGGTTCAATTACTGGTAACGAAACAACAATAATACCGTAGCCGGTATGGGCGGTAGGATTCGCCCATGAGCAATCGTTTCACGTTGTTGCGATTGCATATTCGCTTCGGGAAATTTAAAGTAACTTGAGTATAGCATACTCTTAACATTGGGAACGCCGAATTGCAAATCAATATACGGCACATTTCAAAAAATTTAATTGAAAGGAAAATTTTATGAACGTTACAAGTTCACAAGACAAGGCTTTTTGGGCAATGCACCTTAACATGGCGACAAATAATTTGCTTGCCGTTGTACAAGAACTCGACAAAAAGTTTCCGAAAAAGAAACAGAATGACAAGGACATGGTTATCATTGCCGACAGCGATACCGATACACAACTACGAGACGATGATGTCCAACCGATTTTGGGATCGGCAATCGTTCAGCAACTCAGAGCCCCCAAAGGCAATGTTGACCGCAAACGCAAGATCATCCGTGCATTGTTGCGGCATCTGCCGTTCATGCGTATCATTGAAAAATTTAACGAAACACCTATTAAGGACAAGGATGACCTCACACAAGCCCAAATCGCCGAAATCGAAAAACGTATGGAATATGCCCTTTCACCCGAAGGCGTTGCTGATGCTTTGTGCTATTATGCCGAGTTGCTTTACTCGTTGCGCAATTACTACACGCATCATTTTCACGCCCCAGCGGTGTTTCGGATTTTTGTTAAAAAAGGTAATGAAAAATATCCGAACAGAGTTAATCAATATCTCCACAATCTCGATAACATCTGGACATACAATCTGCGTTTGCTCAAACAACGATTCGGATATGATGAAACAATAATGCTGCACCTCCGCAAGAAAGTCGGTAAAAAAGAGAATCCGAAATTCGCCTGCCGATTCTTTAGCAAAGATGATGACAATTCTGATGTATCCGTTTTCACTGAACGCGGATTGGCGTTTTTCGTATCGCTGTTTCTTGAACCGAAATACATTGCGCTAATGTTTGCGCAACTTGACCAGCCCGAAGGACGAAATACGAAAGAAGCCGTTGTAACATTAAAAGCGTATCAAACGACAACAATTCGTCTGCCGAAACACTCGGTATGGACGCTCTCGTTGAATTACACAAATGCCCAACCGAACTTTTCGAGTTATTGAACAAAGAAAATCAAGAACGTTTTCGCATCAATACCGGCGAAAACAATGATGTTGACGATGAACGGCTTTTCAAACGTCAGAGCCGAAGACACGAAAACCGCTTTGCAACGCTTGCACTGAACTATCTTGACCGAACCCAAAAATTCGACGGGATGAGATTTTATATCGACTTAGGCAATTACTTTTTCGATTGCTACGAAAAAGGACTTATCGACGGGACGCAAACGCATGAACGCCGACTCGGTAAACGCCTTCTGACGTTTCAATGGATACAAGACGCCATTCGTGAATACAAAGAAAACAGAGAAAAAACCGAATACTGGGAACCCAAAGAATACGCAACGCCGCCGAAAGAGTATCGTCAAGATATGCTGCCGCAATACCATATCAAATGGCAACAAATCGGGTTGTATTTTAAAGCACTGCATAAATACAAATTTCCGACCGTTGAAATTAACGGCAAGAATACGCACAATCAGAAACCCGACTGCTGGCTGTCGCTCCATGAATTACCGCATTTGACATTTTTGGCGGTTATCGGCAAAGCGAAAGAAACCCAAAATTTGCTCTGTGGTTTGCGGCAGAGTTGGAACACCTTTTTACAGAAAATTATTGACGGTAAAAAAATCATTTTCCAAAGCGAAGAACAATTTCGTAATGATTATAGTTTCGATTTTAATAATTTACCGGACGAGTTGAAACATTTTATTAAAACTGGTAATGTTCGGACAAGCGACATTCAACGGAAAATGATTGCTTCGTTGGAACAAATGAAAATTCGTACTGAAAAGCAGTTGAAAAGTTTTTTAGACGACAGCAAGTTTGATGCGAAGCCGGGTAAATCGCCGAAGCGGTTTAATGCAGGACGCATCGGTAAAATCCTCGCCGAAGACTTAATAAAGTTACAGCGTCCGAATCAGGACAAAGCGCATCAGGGTAAACTCACGCCGCCGAACTTCCAAGCGTTACAGGCGAATCTTGCAATGTTCAATCAATTGAAAAATAATTTGCCGGATATATTCAAGCAGGCGGGTTTCATTGACAATCCGGCATACCCGCATCCGTTTTTGAACGAACTCGTTGGTAAATCCGATTTGATTTCGTTACCGCACTTTTTTGAAAAATATCTGGAACGAAAGATACGGTTTATCGGCGATGCCGTCAAGTCGAAGGATTTTACTAATGTCCATCTCGTTTTCCGTTTGCAGCGGCGGTATGACCGTAAACAAGAAAATTCGTTCATTAAAAATTTTGCGGAAAAACTTCTTGCCGAACCGATGAATTTACCGCGCGGTTTGTTTGCCGAACTGATTGAAAACGCTGTTAAAGAAAACGAAAAGTTTTCACAACAATTCGCCGAATTGCAAACTCGGACATTCCAACGGGACGGTAAGACCGTTCAATTGCCGAATAATTCGACATTCCTCATCCAAAAGTATCACGAATGGAGCGGCGATGCGATGCAATGGTTTTACGCTTTACCATGGGACGGTAACAGCGCGCCGTTCAAACGTGTCGGTAAATTGTTCTGTACTAAGGATTGGGATAAAAACCCGTTTGATGTTGCAGATTTGCAATCAAAATACGGCAATATCATCAAACAACTCAACGCAAAAAAGAAAACGTTGAAAGCTGATGAGCAAGAAAAAATCACTTTCCGTATCAACTCGCTGGACAATTTTTTGAAACAGTATCGACACAGTAAATTGCAAGACATACTCTTGTTTTACATTGTCCGTGAACTGCTCGGCGGACAATTTGGTCAGGCGAAACTATCGGACATTACGGAACAGAAAATCGAAGACGATGCGAATAATCGATACCTGCTGGAACAAGAGCGGGAACTTGAATTGAAATACACGATTGCCGACCAGCCGCCGTCTCGTGATGAGCAGGTGAAGCGGGCGGTTAATTTACCGCTCACACTTTTTGGTAAAATGAAGGTGAAGAATTACGGTAACTTCCGCCGTATGACAAATGACATTCGGCTTCCGTCTTTGCTGCGGTTACTGCACGCCGCTAACAAAACAGACCGGTTTGATTATCAACGGCTGCAAGATGATTTGGACAAATATGAAGAAGTCCGCCTTGCCGTATTCCGAAAAGTTCATGAATTGGAGCGAACGGTGATTACAAAATTGCCGTCTCTGAAATTTGGCGC
>JAIRYX010000426.1 GCA_031267635.1 Planctomycetaceae bacterium | reverse complement strand
CCGGGAGCCGCTCACGGAGGACAGTGAGCCGTTCCGTAAAGACAGTGAATCACTCATAAAGAGTCGCGAATTTTCCGTAAAGAATAGTGAATCACTCATAAAGAGTCGCGAATTTTCCGTAAAGAATAGTGAATCACTCATAAAGAGTCGCGAGCCGCTCGGAAGTGGAAATGAGCCGTTCCCGCGGGGGAATGAGCGGCTCCCGACCGTCAAAGACCGTATCGTTCAACAGGCGGCAACGATTATTCTTGAACCGATCTTTGAAACGGATTTTACGGATTGTTCCTTTGGATTTCGTCCGGAACGTTCGGCAATAGAAAGTTGGATGGGGGACATCTCCATGTCCGATTGGAAGAGAGGTGAGGAGACGGAACAATATGTCCCCTCGCCTACTCTACGCTAGGAAAAAAACGCAACTCCAACATCAAGTAGAAATAAAGTAGAAATAAAGACGGCGCGTAGCTGGAGAGTTGCCTCGGCAGAAGCGGGAGCGATTTTTCGGCATTTCCGACAACGAAAGCTCGTCTTTCACCTTCGCTTTCCCAACTTTCGGCAAGACAATATTCCCAACAATCCCGCGAAAATTACGGCGGAAATCGTTACGCCAACTATTCCGTACAACAAGCCGGGCGATGTGTCCGTGCCGATGAGTAGGCAAAACGTTTTGTGGTTCGCAAAGAAATCTTCGGCAAATTCCGGGTCGGAAAACGACGACAGCAAAACGCCGATACTGTTGTTTGTAATATGAAAAACAACGCCGGGAAAAATACTTCGTGTCCGGATCGCAAGCCAGCCAAGAATAACGCCGGTAATACAAGCGGCAAGCGATTGTTGTAAAACCGAATGTGTCGCCCCGAAAAGAATCGCCGAAATAAGAACAGCGCGGAAACGATGACGCGGCGTGTCGAGTCCGGTTAAAATATAGCCGCGAAACGCGATTTCTTCGCAAATGCCGGGCAACACTGCAATCAACAAAATCAACACTCCTATCGGCACGTTTCGCATCAAGCCGCTCAAGTGCGAAATCATTTCTTTGAGCGTATCGGAAAGCGGATACGCATATTCAATTCCTCGCGAAATCGTTACTAAAACCGGATGCCACGCAATCGCCAGTAACAACGCAAGCGGAATTGCATACCATTTCGGAAAATGTAGCCGCAACGTTTCGCGGACGTTTGACGAGGAACACGCCGTCATAAAAACCACCGGCAGCAAAACGACGCCAAATTGCGACAGTAACACATTCAACGTCAGAGAAATTTCCACGAATTGACTTTGCAGTAATAGCGTTGAAAAATATTTTGCGGTAAGAATAAAAATTCCGCAAACAATTGCCGCTTGCGGAACCGGACTCGCCACACGAACCGTCAGCAATCGCGCAAGCCATTTTTGCAGTTGAAATTTTTCACTTTCGCGGAACAATACCGACTCGGAATTAAACTGTTCCACCGCCCAACGCACTGCTAACACGCAACATCCGAGCGTGACAAGCAACACAATCGGCAAATGCACCAACGCAACCGCATAATCGCCTTCCAGAAGTGCGCTAAGGGTTAACACGATTCCTGAAACCGGAATAATCGCCATGCCGAGATTCAATTCTTGTCCGGGCGTCATCGGAATCATCACCAGCGGCAGTACCGTCAATAACAGCGGCGTGAGATAATATTGCCCTTCCTTGGAACTCCGCGCATAAGATGCGAGAGCAATACACAGCGCACTGAAAAGAGCCGCCGTTGGAATCAGCGCAAGTGTCAGCCAGAGAACCGCCAAACGTGGCGGCAAGCCGACTCCGGCAAGCTGCGCGACCAAAAGATATGCGGTCGCTCCGACGCATAAAATATTGAGTAGCGAAGTCAGCGTGCTGAATGTCATGACGGTCAGCAGTTTCGAGAGAACGATTTCGCCACGTCCGGCGGGCGAACTTAACAAGGTTTCAAGCGTGCCGCGTTCTTTCTCACCGGCGCAAAGATCAATCGACGGATAAAACGCACCGGTCAACGCCCAAAGCAGCAACAACATCGGCAACAGCTTCGACCAAAACGACGCGCCTTGAAATTCTGTTTTTTCGGCAACGTCTTTTTCTTGCGTGTCAATCGGCGACGCAAGTTTCGGATCAATGCGGCGACTCTGGAGAATTGCATGTCCGACTTTTTCATTCCAACGCTGAATCGCCGACCGTAATCGCGACAAAACCAGCGACGATTTTTGATTCGACGATGTATAAAATAATTGCGGCGGCGGAAATTCCGGGACGTTTTCGTCGGTTTTTATTGTTTGCGAAGCCCCGCTGTTTGTACGAAGAGAGTACAATTCCTCTGCTTTTTCCGTTTGAGAATATATGTCTTTCAATCTTGACAACAGCGTTGGCGGTATAAACATCACCGCGTCGCACGATTTGTCTTCCAATTGTTTCACGGCGATTTGCTCAGCGTATTCCGGCGTATCGCCTGCCGTTTCAAACCGCAAGGTCAACAAACGCTGCGAATTTTGTGAATCGAACAAATGTTCGTCGAAAAACTCAGGAAATTTCGGTTGATTTTCCGCCGTCGTGATTGTGTTTTCCGTTGCGGCAAAAAGCGGCGGAAACGGATTTTGTCGGGACGTTTTTTCTTGCGATTGATTGTCTTGCGAAATGTTGAGCATTTCTTCCTGAAGAGCATCCTGCGGCAGAATCACCAGCACTCGTCCCGATGTTTGCCGCGCAAACTGCCCGGTTTGAAAAAAAATAATTCCCATAACCGGATAAAGTAATAACGGCAGCACGAACATCATAAACAACGTTCGCCGGTCGCGGAGTTGGTCGCGTACTTCGCGTTGAAATAATAAAAAAATGTGATGCAAACGCATGTTTAATCGGTTGTCGCCTTTACGAACATATTATACTTTTCACACTTTTGTAAATTCGGTTTTATTCCCCAAAGGGATATTTAGAGACAAGAGAAATTTTGGGGACATGATGAACGTTATCTTAAAAGACGAATTTTTCAGGTGTGAAGGATTTACAATGTCAAATTTGCCCCAAATCAGTTATAAAACGAGCTTGAATCTTTTCTGAAACGGCAAGTTACGGATTCGCTCTTTCGTCTTGCCTTTGCGTTTTTCGTTGTTTCAAGAGCCATAGATAAAGTTCCGGTTGCGTGTAAGCCAAATGAGGGATACCATGTCCGGCGTCGTGCAGCGTCGTAAATCGAACATTTGGATGATTCAATTCTTTCATGGCGTTAATTATCTTTTCCGTATTTTCATATGCCACAACCTCATCCGCGTCGCCGTGAAAAGCCCAAGTCGGAACGGTTTGCAATTTTGTCGCATTTTCCGGTTCGCAACCGCCTGCCAATGGAACAATCGCCGCGAATCGATCAGGATATTCGCATGCCGTGTGAAACGTTCCGAATCCTCCCATACTAAATCCTGTCAAGTATATTCTATTTGGATCAATGTGGTAACGCAAACGGTTTTCTTTCAAAAAGTCGTCAAGAAACGCAACGACACGTTTCGGTTCCCAGCCGTGATTCGGCGTTATCGGACTCGCAACGATAAACGGAAAGTCTTTCACAGGAACATTACCGTTTGCACAATGAAAAATATCAAGATTTTTCAAAACGCGAACATCCTTTTTCACCTCGCCCGCACCATGCAAAAAAATAATCAACGGACGCGGTTTACCGAAATCATGGTAACCGCGAGGAAAATGTAAAAGATAATCATATTGTTGTTGCGGCGTTATTTGCCGTATAACAATTGTACTGCCGAACATATACGTTTTCAGATCATAACCCAACCGAAATAAAATGAGACCGCCGCCGACTATCCAGAAAATGACCCAAGACCGTAGATGTAGATAATGTTGTTTTTTCTGTTTCATTGAATTTTTCGCCTATAATAACCCATTAAACTGGGCGCGACAGAAATTATCTGCAACAAAAGCAAGAGAACGATCGGCACACCAAACATAAGCATAAATTGTCTAAACGTCCAGCGACAAATAGTAATTCCGGCAGGATATCCGATTTGTTGTAGATTTTGGAGAAGCATCCAATCAAGGACTTTTTCCGTTTGTAATGCGTTTTTCCATGTATTATGACCGCCGTGTTCTTTGATTGTTACATACGCATTACCGCCGGATGCGTTAATCATGTCGATAAAACGTTCCATTGGTTGCCATGGAATGGAATCGTCTTTGTTATTAAACGTCCAAATTGCCGTTTGTAAATAATTTTGCGGACTAGCAGGCGGCGATGTTGAAAACGCCGCCATTGACGCGAAACGTTTCGGATGTTCCGACACAAATTTCCATGCCGCACTTCCGCCGGAACAAAATCCGACTACTCCTAATTTGTTCGTGTCGATTGGGTATTCCTGAATGACGGCATCGAGTATTTCTTCGGCAATCGTAATCGGAGCGTCGCCCTTACCTTCGCTGGAAACAGAAGCGTACCAATCTGTTTTATATGGGGATTGCGTGGCAATTATAAAAAAGTCCTGTTGATTGTTTCCGGCAATTGTTTCAATGGCAGATTGTAAGTGAGCAAGCTGGCGTTTATTGTCGTCGCCACATTCGCCCGAACCATGCAGCCAGAGAATAAGAGGATATTTTTTATCCGGTTGAACTTTTTTCGGCAACAACATCCGAAATTTTATCGGCTGATGAACATGCCGTCCGCCAGTATAATGATATTCCATGACTGCGAAACAATCAATCACGCTAACATTTGCGTTATAACCACCGTCTTTGTTCAATTCCGATTCGCTTTTCAACGCTTTTTTTACATCTTGTTCATTAATTTGTTTCGCTTGTTCAAGACAGGCGATTTTACGCGACGTGCTTTCTTCCGCTTGAGTTTGCTGACATAAAATCAAGTACGCAAAAACTGATAAAATAAAAAAGCATCGTGTCATTTTATCAACTGCACTTTCCCTGCTTATTTCGTTTTTGAGGGACAATATTTGAAAACGCAATAGAACACTATGGCGTCAGCTTCCCAAGCCAAACAAATCCGCACTGGGCAACTGAACAGTCAATGGAGACATCGTCATTAAGATTGTTACCCAGTGCGAATTTATTGGGTTTGATCGACTGAATAGTTACAGTGTTTTATAAATCAACCCCTCCTCAAAATGTGAAATAATCAACGCTTTCCAAAAAATTGATCTACAAAAAAAGTCGGTATTCTGGTATAAATAGGTTTTATTGTTTCGACTATAAACTTTTTGTATCACGAAAGAATCGACCTATTGACACAAGATTGCCATACAAATCATTCTATCCCAGTATTCAGTTTTTGTCAATTGATTGCCCGTCTTGACTGTCGCTTATCGATGTGTTGTTCTCGATCTTTTTCCCCTCTTATTGATTGGTATATTGCTCGCTTACTCATCTCATCGTACAATGACAACTTATGTACGTGCGGCGCAACTCTCCTCCCAATCCGTCAAGCTGATTATCATTTGTCCCAAATCGATCGGGAAATATGGATGTTTTTCTGTTTCATGAGTTAATTCTAAACTGTGGATAGTTGTTACCTTTTCGTTTTTTTGTCACTTGGTGTGCAATTTACGCTCGGACATGACCAATTATTCGTAACTATTTCAGTCGATCAACTTCAATAAATCCGTACTGGACAATTGAATAGTTACCATTATTTATATCCTATCTGTTTTATTTTAATAACTATTCAGGAGGGGGTATGATTTTGAGTGAGGGCAGGCGAAATTTTGGCAAAGTTTAATTTTTTAGTATCCGTGCATAAATAATCTATCAAAAGCGACCTTGCCCATTCCCAGCAAACATGGTATAATTCTTACATGCAAAACGATATTGTAAGCAACATTCGGGATAAATACAATAGTATTTCCTGTTTTTTTAACGAACGTCAAAAACGTCTTTGGGC
>JAIRYX010000369.1 GCA_031267635.1 Planctomycetaceae bacterium | reverse complement strand
TCGCACTCGGATAAAAAATTACTTATCCAATTGTTATTACAAATGACATGGGGATTGTATTTTGATTGGATAGCGAAAGGCACGTTGCCGAATTATCAACCGCCGATTCCGTTGATGGTCGTTTTATATAACGGCAAAGACAAGGAATACGGTTATGAAATCAGCTTTCAAGATTTATTTCCTCATTTACCGGACGAACTCAAACCGTTTGTGCCGCAATTCAAAATTATTTTCATTAACCTGAACTGGTTTCAATATGATAACTTGCCGGGCAAACCGGAAACCAAAGCTATCGTTGAAAGCATGAAACGCGCGACCGACGGAACGTTTGCCGAAAATTTGGAACGCATATTAGGGTATTTAAGTCTGTTGCCGCTTGACGAACATGTGCGTGACATTGTTGCAAAAATTGTCACTTATTGTTCATGGACGTCGAACATAACATTGGAACAAATTCAAAACACTATCCAAAAAACTTTTACAGGACAAGAAGGTATCAATATGTCAGAATCTTTTATTAAAGAAGCTGTATTAAAAGGTGAATTGCAAGGAGAATTAAAAACAAGAGTTAATGATATTTTGGTCATTTTACGCGCCCGTTTCAACGAAATTCCCCAATCAATTAGTGATTCGTTGCAACAACGAACAGACGCAATTGCTCTCGAATCACTTGTTGTCATTGCGGCAACATGTACTTCGTTAGACGAATTTGCCAAGGCGTTGAAATAGCATTGCTTTTTCTTCGTCCGAGTCAATGTGATTTTTGACGGGTCACGAGTTGGTTTATGGCGCGAAGATTTATTTCGCACACCGTTTGATTTTGCGGTCGGCGTTTTTTGTATGACCGCTTTATTTTTTCGGGATCGACGATTATCATTTTCATTGCATTTGCCTTTCGTCAATTTCTCAAACATAAAACCAATCGGACAATTTGCATGAAGGCAAGCAACATCCGATCTTTGAGCGTCGCGTAGAATGCACTCAAACGTTGTTTGACTCCCATTGAAGAAACAATCTCTTGTTTCATTCTTTCGTACTCATCAATAAAGCAATGTTCGCAACACGAGCGGCAATAAGCGCGGGTGTTGCAACAACAAGCATTATTCTTCATCGTGTTCATTTCAAAATTTCTCATAACTCTGCACGGCAATAGTAAAATCTTTCAGATAACCAGTCAATGGAGACATCGTCATTAAGATTATTACCTAGTGTGAATGTATGTGGGCTGGGCGACTGAATAGTTGCAATTTTTATTATAAATTTGAGTACCTTGAATTTTCGACTTTTTCGGCTATAATAACGTTGTGAATTATATGCTGCTACGTACTACGGAATTTTGACAAAAAATGACGAAGCGGAATCAAGAGGAGAACAACATGTATTGTCGTGGGATTCGTGGAGCAACGACAGTTGATGATAATACCAAAGAGGCGATTTTGCGGGGAACTCGCGAATTGCTGGCATTGATGATTCGGCTGAACGGAATCCAACAGGAAGATGTTTGCAGTGTGATTTTTTCGACGACAATTGACTTGGACGCAGAATTTCCCGCACTTGCCGCGAGGCAGTTCGGCTGGATGGAAACGGCGTTGATGTGCAATCACGAAATTTATGTTCCAGGGTCGCTGCAGCGTTGCGTGCGGATACTCATTCATTGGAACACGGAAAAAACACTCAAAGAGATTCGGCATGTTTACATACGCGGCGCGGAAAAATTGCGTCCCGACCGTGACGCACTCCCGCTCGCTGATTGGGATGAACTGAACCGCTGGATTGATCAAAAAATGAAAGAACACAATTTATTATAATAGGTAACCGGTAACAGTTTTCAGATTCCAGTGCTGGTTTGCCATGCTTGACTCATAGTTGGAAACCAACATTGGAAATCGGCGTCTGTAACCTGAATCCTCTAATGTTTCTAGGAAGAATATAACCATTATGACCAAATTCACTACAACATCCGACGAACCGCGTCGTGTCGTTTTAAAGATTTCCGGCGAGGGCTTTTGTCCTGCGCATGAGCGAGGAATTTCGATGGACGCGATGTCGCGTCTTGCCGAACAGGTCGCGCGAAGTGCGCAAACCGGCGTACAAATCGCCATCATCATGGGCGGCGGCAATATTTTGCGCGGTGGGCAATTCAAAGCGGCAAACAATGCGATTCAGGAAGCGACTGCGCATTATATGGGAATGCTTGCGACAGTGATTAACGGTCTTGCGCTGCAGGACGCGATTGAAAATCTCGGCGCGAGTACGCGGTTGATGACGGCATTGCATATCGACACGGTTGCCGAGCCGTATATTCGCCGTAAAGCGATTCGGCATCTTGAAAAAGGACGCATTATTTTACTCGCGGGCGGAACGGGAAGTCCTTATGTTACCACCGACACCGCCGCTGCGCAACGCGCTTTGGAATTGCAGGCAAACGAACTTCTCAAAGCGACCAAAGTTGATGGCGTTTACAGCGACGACCCCGAAAAAAATCCACACGCGGTTTTTTACAACGAACTTTCTTACGCCGACGTTTTGCGCCAGAATTTGCGGGTAATGGATCAGGAAGCCATTGCCAAATGCAAAGATCACGGAATGCCGATCATGGTCTTTAATTTCCGCAAAGAAGGTAACCTTGAACGTGCCCTGAGCGGCGAGCGAATCGGTACGGTGATCAAAGCGATATAAGAGGTGTTGTTTTATCTCGTACATGGAGGCGTTGATGTTGCTGTTCACGGTAAAGTTTTTTCTATTGTGCTCTTCGTCCGTGGAATCTCGGTTTTCATTAAAAAGAGGGATAACTCATGTTACGCATGAGCTATCGTAACTATTCAGCCGCTCCAACCCAATAAATCCGCCCAGGGCGACTGAATAGTTACGTTTCCTGAATGTTAATCGCTCATGCGTAACATGAGGGGAGAATTGGGACGCTAGAACTCCTTGGGGCAGAGTAAAACTTCTGAAAAGGTTGTCCCAAAAAGTCCTTGTAATCCCTTTCATTTATCATTTCAACAGCCAGGTCTTGGACGGCGTCGGGAAAAACGTTTCCGGCATCGTAATAAATTGGTTTTTCAGATTGAGTTTTGTAATTGGAATCTTTCCGTCGTGAGATGTCAACGAGGGCCAAGCGACATTCGGCGCAATCAGTAAGTTGTGCGAGTCCGCAATGAGAATCGGCGCAATGCTTTTTTCTGCGTCCAATGGGAAAATTGACAACGATCCTAATTCCCATTCCTCTTGATTTTTAAGGTCTGTTTGATTTGAAACGCTCCCCGACGACAGTGTTTCTTTTCGCCAAAAGATTTTCCCTCCCTGAACCGGAAACGCCAATAAATTCGGACAATAGACCACATTTTCTTTCAAATTCGCATGATAAAATTGCGGATTTTCCGTGACGGACTGATACTCGCGCATTACGCGAAGAAGTTTGATTGCCGTTTTATTTTCCGAATTGATTGAAACAAAACTATTCCGGTCTGCCAATCGCAAAATGCCGCTTCCGACAGGAGTGATAATCCGAATTTTCGCCGAAATCGCTTCTGCGTTTCGAGACGCCAGTTGAAGCTCGGACGGATCATTGCTTTCACCTTTCGCCGAAATCGTCAAATGTCCGCAATCAAAAGCGACGCTCGGAATTTGCCATTCATCAGTCGGAAGAATCCGAATCCGCGTGTCGCCTTCGGTTTCAATCACAATGCCGTTGGAAAAATGAATCGCAGCCCGAAACGGCGCCGGAACAAGAATAATGTCCTGGTAAAGCGGTTTGGAAACAGGCAACCATACCCAATTGGATTCCGACGTTTCACGAATCAACGCTAAATCGTCGTTGGCGAGAAAAATTTCGGCGGCGATTTGTCCTTGCCCCTTCGCTAAAAAATGCAATTGACGAATCGGAGGCAAAGGCGGATTCATCGCAACAGGAGTTTCCTTATTTTTAATGCGGTTTTCGCCGCCGATGTTTTGCAAAATAGAAATTTCATTGGCGGAAATCGCCTGCAACGGCGTAATCAAAGGAATTTGCTCGAAAGCGTCCGCTTTGTCATTATTGTTATTATTGCTGACCATGTTGCTGTCGTCTTTTTTTCCATTGCCGTCTTTTATTTCATTCCAACGAACGTCCTCCGATGAATGTTCGACAGGTTGTACTTGAAGTTCGTCGATGATATGGTCATGATATGCCACTTGCTGAATCGAAGAGTCTTCAGGAATCTGTTGCGTTGTTCCGTTACGGTACGGCACAACGCCCGAACGCTGCTGCGGATTACGGAGGTTGCCTGTATTGTCGGGAGTCCCTCGGTTGTCAGGGAGGGTGGTTTCAGGAAGCCGCGTTCCGTTGGGAATCGCCGAGATCGCCGGTTGAACAGCCGGTAACGTTTGATACATAGACTGTGAAATGCTTTGAACATTACCGCGATTATGGATTTGTATGGAAACTTGATTGGAATCAGTAACAGAGGGCGAAGGCAAAATCGTATCGGAATTTCTTATGATTGGAGCGTTACTCATAATGCTCGCTGTCGGCGGTATCTGATTATTGATGAACAAAGCGTCCGTTCCCAACGCCACTATCGGAGGAGCCGTAGCCACAGCGGGCGTTGATGGAGTCGCCGACAAAAGAGACGCCGCCGAATAAGAAGGGTTTTGCGAGACGTAAGATCCTTCTTGCGACGGATGAACCGTTCCGGTCAAGGGCTGTTCGGGGAAAACTACCGGAATCGAAATGTTGGATTCCGCAACAGGAGGATTGTTTTGCGGGATACCCGACGGCAGAGCGGCATAAAACAATGGTTCTTCTTTGGGCGGTAATGGAGTAAAATCTTGCGCGCTATTTTGAGTGGAGGAAGTATTTGTCGGCGGGGTTTGCAATATTTCCGCCGCAAGATTCGGCAATATATCCTGCGGCATACTTGGCGGCAAGTATTTTGCGACTTGCGACGGCGGTTCCGGTAAAGTATAAATCGGATTCGTTATAGGGAAATAATTGACACTTTCGGCGGAATGCTTGCCGCTAGGGGATACTGGGGATTCGTTTTGATTCTCTTCCGGTTTTTTAGAAGAATCTTTCCAAATCGCGGCATGTTCGTTGATCCGTTGCGTATTCGTTTTGCGGTCATTCGGCGGCGGAACGTTATTTCCAGACGAAGATAACGACGCCAATTGAGGCGTTTCGTCCGTTTGGAATGATCGGAATGAATAAAAAACAATACCGCCGATCAAAAACAAAAGGAACACGGCAATTATCGCAAAGAGTTGTCGGCGGCGTTCCCATTTTTCAAATGCTTGCCTAATGCGGCTTTCTTGTTTGGAAAAGGACGCAATAACAGGTTGGGATACGGAAACATCATGAGTCTGTTGTTCCTCATTTTTTTGTTGGAGAGCCGCTTCCGTGTTTGGGGGTTTGTTGGAATGTTGAACAACGATTCGATGTTTTTTGGGCGATTGCTGTTTTATGTCCGGTTCCGGTTGCTGATCAATGTTGGCAACGCTCGATTCCGGCGAAGTCAGCGATTTATTTTCTGCTTTTTGCACTTCTATTTTGGGGCTATTTTCTACCGTTTGCGTATTTTTTGATTGATAAAATGTCGGAATAGCGTAAAGCCGCAAACGGCATTCTCGGCTAATTTGGGCGGGTTCGCCCAGTATTGTTGCCAGTATTTCGTGAACACACACCGTCTCCGCAAGAAAGACGTCAGATTGAAGGCAAATCATTTCAAATTGATACGCTTCTTCCTCAACAAGTTTATGGTCAAGATATGCCGCAACAATATTTGCCGGTAATTCTTCACTTTCTCCATTTCTTCCAGGAGCGCCAAGTTGTTTATCGTGAGAAACAATGCTAATTCGTTGCAACAGACTTTCGGCGGAATCTTGCTCGGTAATTCGCTGTTGGAGTACCGGTTGATATTCTTCGTCAAAAAGATGGTCTTTGTATGCCAAGAGTGTTTTTAATGATAATCGCATCCCTATTTTAAACCTTTTCTCTTCTGTCACAATCATTATTTTTGTACGATTTCAAAAAAGATAGGTGAATCATCCGAAAAAAACGCCGGAAAAGCAATAGGACTTTTGAAGAATAAAGATTTTTTTGAGATTTATCAATTTTGTGTTAATTTGGATAAAATTTTGTTAATCTTTTCCGCCGTCAAGTTTCCGCTCCGAGCGGGACTCGCTGAATCTTCTCCAAATACATAATCTTTCCGAGCGTCTGAATTTCCGACATAACTCCTTAATATATAACGACTAACGTAAAACTTCCACGAACGCTCGCGAGAGATTCGCTACTCTTTGCGAGCGATTCGCGGACTTCCGCGAACGACTCGCGGACTTCCGCGAACCGCTCACGGAGCTCCGCGAACGACTCACGGAGCTCCGCGAACGACTCACGGAGCTCCGCGAACGACTCACGGAGCTCCGCGAACGACTCACGGAGCTCCGCGACCGGCTCGCGGAGCTCCGCGAAAGGCGAATTTTCCTTCGGGAATGCCCCGCAAACCTCTTTCGAGCGATCATTTCCAACAATAATCAGCACATGATGAGGAATCAATATTCCGTAATGACGTAGGGGCGACCCTCGCGGTCGCCCATGATTTATGCGAGGTTTCCCATGATTTATGCGCGGTCGCCCATGATTCGATGCGTTTTCCTTACATAGGCGAACGCATAAATATGATTGGCGACCGCCTAAACGTTTTTTGGAAGTGGAATTGTCACACGAAAAAGGAAAACGCAAACGTCCCTGTTGGCATGAAGGAGGATTGAAGCGACTTTGTAGTCGTTCATTATTGATGATCAGCGTCCCTTGTTGAATAAAAACTGGATTTGAAGGCGTCTGGTATCGGTTTGGGATTTATGCTAAAATTGACGAGAGAGTCGCAAACAAGAACCGTTTCGCTTGAATCGTTTCGTTTTCAGCTTTTTACTTACGTCCGTTGAACACTTTTTAGCAAATGGAATAACAATCATGACAGAAATTATGTCGCAACTCAAAGAATCGCTTTCGACATGCGATGAATCGGGCGCAACCGATGCGGTGCAAAAACTGTTAGACGCGGGAGTTTCCGTGCCGGAGATCATTGCCGCGTGCAACGAAGGGATGGGCAAGCTCGGCGAGCGTTTTGACAGCGGCGAGGCGTTCATTCCCGACCTGATGTTCGGCGGAATGATTATGAAAAAAATCATGGCGGCGTTGGAACAGCTTCCCGGCGCGGACGAACAAACGCCGGTCGGCAAAACGATTGTTCTCGGCACTGTGCAGCACGACGTGCATGACATCGGGAAAGATATTACGGCGATGGTCTTTCGCGGAAATGGCTTTCGCGTGATTGATCTCGGCGTGAACGTTTCGCCGGAGAAATTTGTCGACGCCATCCGCACGCACAAACCGGAATTTGTCGGCTTGAGCTTGTTGCTGACCACTTGTTACAAATCGGTGATGCTGACAATGGAAGCGATCACCAACGCCGGTTTGCGGGAAAACGTCAAAATTTGTGTCGGCGGCGCAGCAGCAAGCGACATGGTCGCCGAACGGTGCGGTATCGACCACTACGCCAAAACCGCCATCGACGGATTAAATTGGGCGAAACAATTTAGCGTTTCAACGTGAGATATGCCGTAGCGTTAAGGAGTAAACCTTTTGCCCTAAAGTATGCGTTCTGAAAATTTTTCTCATTCGGACTGTATTTATCTCTTGACATGCTAAAAACACAAAGTATAATTATTTTATTGTAAGTTGCGTTAGCTTTTTTAATATAATATTAAGATTCTTTTGAGTGAATACTTTTCGTCGTAAGTTCTTTATGTTTGTAGGGTTATAAAATTTTTGCGTCATTTTTTGTTGTTCGCGTCTATTTTAACATTACATTCTTTCCGTCAAAATTGTCATAAGACATTAAAACAATCTCCTCTGTCCTTAAACTACTTTAATGTTGTGAAGAACGTCAAAATAGTACAAAAAGTATGGTATTTTTTGCGAATTTCGATGTTTACGAGACATTTCCAATAACAACAAACACAAATGAGGTTAAAAAATGAAAACCCAAAACACCACTCTCAAACAAGAGCTGACCATCCTGGTTCGATGGTTTGGTTTTACCCTTGTGGAGCTTTTGGTGGTAATTGCAATCATTGGAATTTTGATTGCATTACTGCTTCCTGCAGTGCAAGCGGCGCGTGAAGCAGCACGACGCATGCAATGCACCAACCACGTCAAACAATTGAGTTTGGCGTTACACACTTACGCTGACGCGACAAAAGCGTTTCCCAATGACGGTTGGGTCAACACCTTTTCTGGTGTTACCACCGCCGTTGCTAACTTGAGTGTCTTCACACGGCTTTTGCCGTATGTGGAACAACAGGCACTCTACCAAAAATTCAACTTCGGTGTTCCGTACGATACTGGTGTAAATATCTCCACCGATACGGCAGCGGGTACGAATGCTTTGGAAGATAATCCAAGCGTCAGTTTCTTTCGTTGCCCAAGTAACAGTGGTAGTCTTACACCTAATGGGACTTCCGCGACGAATTATGTCGGTATTGCCGGTGGAACGACAACAGCGTCAGCAGCCCATACTACTCCGCGTATCCCTAACTATACCGTTAAACCTGTCGATATTGCCAAGACATTAGCGGGAGAAGTTGGTGCAAATTATGCATACGCGCAGTCTTATGTTCAAAACGGTGCTCTTCCGTTTGGCGCCAGCAGAAGTTTTGGTTCACTTTCCGATGGAACATCCAATATTGTCGTTTTTGGTGAAACGACATGGGCAGGTGCACAAGACGCGGTGTCCGGTATAGCTGCGTCTCCTCATATTGATTCGAACTGGGCGCGAGGAACATTAGCTGCAACGAATGCAACTGACTCGCTCGTTTCTTCTTTTAATGTGAAGATTGTTTCATCTGTAGATGCAATCAAAGGCGCTCTAGCAGCTACCGCAAATAAAGTGGTTAACGGCGGAAGAACAAGTGACGCCAACATTAAAAAGCTTTATCAAACGCAGAGTAATGTCGGCAGTTTTGGCAGTAACCATACCGGAACAGCGATTTTCGGAATCGGCGATGGTTCTGTTCGCGGAGTTTCCGACACCGTTGACGGTATCATTCTCGAACGCGCCGCGAATGTCAACGATGGAATCAGCATTACGTTCTGATTTATGACATAAAAGCATTTGAGTAACGAAAGAAAAGCCGATGATGAGAAACCACATCGGCTTTTGTTATTGACTCGAGTGGAATAAATACCGATATGAACATAAGACGTAATTATTCAGTTGCTCAAACCCAATAAATCCGCACGGCAACTGAGTAACTACAGTCAGCTTTACCGGCAAATATTATTCGTGGTCATTCGTGCATTCCTATCTCAACATTTATCAGTATTTACCTTTTACGTTCCGATGAAAATCAATGATTTCCGCAATTTTTCCACGTTTCAACGCTTCGAGAAATGACGTAAAATCAGGGTAAACGACATGGCTCAAGAAACGTATTGCCCAGTTCACGGCAAGCGGACTAATCGTTATGACAACCGCGCCGGCTTGATACGCTTCCCACATTTCAATTGCCGTTCCCATTGACGCTTCGGGGACAAACGCAATCAATACGTCAACCTCCGAGCCGCACATTTTATTGTGCATAAAGAATGTTTCCCGTCCTTTTTTCTCATCGTACGCAATGGAATTTACGTGATTTGTACGAGGATCATAAACACGACAATCGGGAAAATATTCTATCAGCAATCGGCGTAATTCCGCACGGTAAGATTGATCGTGCAACGCCATTTCACGAAATGAACCTTGCATAATTCCAGCGATAAAAAACAACAATGAATCATTCGACATAAAATTTTGAGTTTGTTTCATTAGCTCGGTTCGCTAACTATTGAAATCTAAATTTTGAAGTGAGCGTTACGGTCACAATGACTGCTGCCATCGCGTGTCTTGCGATTAGCTTGCAACGAATTTTCTTTCCGCCGCTGGGCTTGCGGACTCGTTGACTTGCAACATGTTATTCTGGCGCATTAAGTTCTTGGATACCTTTGCGTATCGTAACAATAGAAATACCCATTGCGCGATGACGACGCTGACCAATTTATTCATTACTTTGGGAAATAACAAATATCAGTGAACGGTATCATATCCCCAATGTTTCTATTGTTTTGCTGCCGTTCTTGCGTGCAAAATTTCAGCAAGTGCGGCAAGAGATTGCGGGATGACTTTGGAGTCGCTGATTGTTGTCATGAAATTGACGTCGCCGTTCCAGCGTGGAACGATGTGCCAATGCAAATGTCCCGGCAAGCCCGCACCCGCAACATGTCCGAGATTTAAGCCGACATTAAAACCTTCCGGATGTAATACGTCTTCCAACAACAAAATCCAATCATTGATTTGCTCCATCAATTCGGCACGGATTTCCGGCGATAGCTCGGTTAGCGTGCCGCAATGTGTTTTCGGCGCAATAAGCAAGTGTCCATTATTATAAGGATAACGATTAAGAATCGCAATCGTATTTTTCGATTGTCCAACAGCAAAACGTTCCGGTTGTTTCGAATCTACCACCGCCTGACAAATGAAGCATTGAGAATCGCCGCCGTCGAGTACTTGAATTTGCGGCTCTTTCGCCGGTTGGAATTTCGTCTTTTCGAGATCCGCCGTAATATAACTCAATCGCCAAGGCGCCCAAACGATGTCAAGCTTGTTTGTCATAATTTTTATTTCCCTTTTCAACATGAAACGGACGTAAAGTCAGTATAAACTTTGTGTCCATTCGTGATAAAAATTTTTTCAGTTTGAATCAATGATTGAAGCTCAAATTCGGCTTCGGGGTGATGTTGATAAAGATAGTTTTACGAGAAAATTAGACTACCGAATGATAAGCTTTTGAATAATTCCATTTTGTGTCTTTGGACACAAAATGGGAACGTTTGGATAATTTTCTGTTTATTCCGCATTTTGGGAAGTCTTAATTTTTTAGAAACATGCCATAATAGAGACCTTGAAAGGATTTTTTTATTATGGAAAGGACAAGGACTTTATGCCCGTCCGCAAACGCCACCAAAGAATTGTACAATACGTCTTTCGATTACGCAAGACCTGTTAACAACGACTATAGGGGGAAGTACGCAAAAAATATATGCGCAAGCAGTATTACCTCGTGTCCCCTGGAGCAAGCGACGATTCCCCAAAAACGTCCGTCGATTGGAAAAGAGGTTATGTTTTGGTATAATTTTCTTCAGTTTTCCGTTACGGTGAAATCGTTTTGAGGAGTTTTTTCTAATGTCATTCCGTCTTATTATCATTGTCGCGGTATTTTACGCGGGGCAAATTACGGCGTTGTCTCAAGAATCAAACGCGGCGGTAAAAATGTTCTGCCGAATCGAAGTACGGGAACAAGGAACAAATCTTCCCGTACCGCTTGTCGAATTGCGGACGACGCATCAGCAGCGTTTTGTGACGGACAACGCGGGCGTGATTGCGTTGGATTCGCCGGAATTGATGGGACATGAAACGTGGTTCGATGTGAACGGTTACGGATACAGCGTAAAACAAGATGGGTTCGGCATGAACGGCGTGCGGCTGATTCCTGAATACGGCAAAACGCTTCGTATCGAAGTGCAACGTGATATTGTTGCGAAACGGCTCGGTCGATTGACGGGAGCGGGAATTTTCGCGGAAAGCCAAAAACTAGGCGAATATTCTCAAGTATCCGAAACCGGCGTGTTTGGTTGCGATAGCGTTCAAAACGCCGTTTATAATGGACGCTTGTTTTGGATTTGGGGCGATACGACGCTCGCGAATTATCCGCTTGGAATCTTTCACGCAACCGCGGCAACGACAGAGATTGCTCCCTTTTCTACGCTGGAGCCGCCGTTGTTTTTGGCATATCAATATGTTACGGACGCCGCCCAAAAACCGCGAGGCGTTGCGATAATGGCAGGCGATGGACCGACATGGTTGAGCGGATGCGTTGCGCTGCCGGACAAAAAAGGAACGCAACGCTTGGTCGCCGTTTATGCGAAAATCCATCCGCCGCTGGAGACCTATGAATACGGTCTTTGCGTTTGGAATGACGCGAAAAACTCCTTTGAACATGTGCGTACCATTTGGACGAAGAAGCAAGATTCGCGTCCGTCGAAGCCGTTTGTGCCGGACGGTCACGCGGTGTTGTGGACGGATAAACAAGGGAAACGTTGGGCGTTGTTCGGCGATCCGTTTCCGCGATTGCGATGTCCCGCAACTTATGAAGCGTGGCAAGACCCTGACCAATGGGAGCAACTGAATCCGCAAACGCAACTGTTATCCGCGTCAGATCATTTGCCGATAACGCCGCACTCCGGTTCGATTGCGTGGAACGCGTTTCGTCAACGTTGGATTGCGGTTTTTATGCAGAAGTTCGGTAAACCGGCGGCGTTCGGCGAGGTTTGGTATGCCGAATCCGACGAGCCGACCGGAGGTTGGGAGAACGCGGTGAAAATCTTGTCGCACGGAAACTACACGTTTTATAATCCGCGTCTTCATGCGGAATCTCTTTCGCCGGACTCAAAAGTGTTGCTGTTTGAAGGAACGTTTACCGCAATGTTCGCAGATAATCCGCCGCTTGTTCCTCGCTACGATTACACGCAAATTCTCTACCGCCTCGACCTCGACGATCCAGCGCTCGCCCCTGTACAAAAGAATACAAAATAGAGAAAACCCCTCTCGCCCTTGAATATTCGTTTTCGATTAAGGAACGTTAAGGACAAGAGGGACTTTGGGAACACGCAAAGGAACGCCTTAAAAAAAGAATTTTAAGCGGGAGACGGCTTTACCGCTTTGCTTTCGTCTTACGAGCGGCTTTCTTGACCGTTTTCTTGGTTGATTTTTTTGCCGCCTTTTTTACGGCTTTCTTCTTTTTCACCGTTTTCTTCACCGTTTTCTTCGCCGTTTTTTTCGCGGACTTCTTTTTCGCCGCTTTCTTTTTCTTTACAGCTTTTTTCGCCGCTTTCTTTGTTGTTTTCTTCGCCGTTTTCTTATTAGGTTTGGCGGGCGATGTTTCCATTGAAGCAGCCAATTCGACGCCGAAGATGTCTTCGAGATTTTCTGCATCCAACGTTTTCGCATCCGCTTTTCCGCTGGGAATGACGATGGACGCATCAATCAATTCCAGGTGATCCACGCCGCGTAATTTGAAAAACAAGTCGGGATTCTTGTCGAGCAACGAGCCGACTCCGTAAAGCGTTGCGGCGACATGTTTGCACATATCCGCCCAATCGGGACACGAACAATGCAAGGCGATTTCATTAGGAGCGGGAAAAAGTCCGTCGTTTTTATCCGTTACAATCGCAAGAACATTTTGAGAAAGTTTACCTTGCAGAAGTTCCACAACCGACGCGATTTGTCCGGTACATTTTTCTTTGATTCGTTGCCATGCCTTGCTTTCCAACGGGTTGATTTCCACCTGAACTTCATACACTTCGGAACCGGCGACATAAGAACGAATAACGCCTTTATCAATTTCAAGATGGACAATCGAACCATTGCGGACATATGTTCTGCCACGCGGCATACGATTCGCGAAATCGCTATACGATTCTAAATTTTCACACCACGCATTTCCCCAGAACGTACTGGTGATTTTTTTTCCTTCAATGATGATGGGATTTGCTTTTTCTCCCAATTGCTGTTGAACAAACTGCCGCGCGTTGGCTTTTTTTTGCGCCACCGAAACATAAGGACGCCATTCAAAATACATAATGTTTGATCCTTTCTAACTCTCTTTAAGGACTTTTAGGACAGTGAGCAGCTCAATTTTGAAACCTCTCCTGCCTGAACAAAAAGAACTTGGGAGGACGGCTTGCCCTGTTCTAAAAATGCCGATAGTTCCAATTACCCTTATCAGCGATTACTTTCGATAACCATATCACAAAGTAAACTCGCCGTCAACGTGCCGAGCGTCTTCCGATTTCAGCCGTCCTGACATTTTTCCAAATCCAAAGAAACCATTTGCAGCAATTGCGAGTCGCTCATTTCCGTGACAAGCGTGTCGCCGCCGGATTCGACGATTTCTCCCGCAATCGCTTTTTTACTTTCAATCAACTCGTCAATTTTTTCTTCTATTGTTCCGCGACAGACAAATTTATGAACAAGGACGTTTTTCTTTTGTCCAATGCGAAACGCGCGGTCGGTTGCCTGATTTTCCACCGCCGGATTCCACCATCGGTCAAAATGCACGACGTGCGACGCTTTCGTTAGATTAAGTCCCGTTCCGCCCGCCTTGAGCGAAAGAATAAAAAACGGCGGTCCCGATTCCGATTGAAACGCCTCCACCATGTGACGGCGTTTTGCAATCGCCGTACTTCCGTCAAGAATAAGACCGGACTTTTGAAATATCGTTTGCAAATAATAAGCAAGCGGTTCCGTGATCTCTCGGAACTGCGTGAAAATCAATACTTTTTCCTGCCGTGACGCGATTTCTTCACAAATTTCACGAAGCCGCAGAAATTTACCGCTCTTGGCGGGAGTATAATCGCCGCTGCCCGACCATTGCGCCGGATGATTACAAATTTGCTTGAAACGCATCAGATAAGAAAGAATCATTCCGCGCCGCTTGATTCCTTCGTCATTCTTTTTCAAGTCGGCGGCAAGCTGATGGACAGATTGAGCATAAAGTTTTGTCTGTTCTTTAGACAGTCCGCACCATGCCGTCACTTCGGTTTTGTCCGGCAGATCGGAAATGATACTCTTATCGATTTTGAGCCGACGTAAAATATAAGGTTGCACAAGCTGCCGTAACGGAGCGTACGCCGCACTGTTGTTTTGCTGCGTTATTGATTTGATAAATTTATGGAACGCGGTATTTGTTCCCAAAAGTCCGGGATTGATAAAATCAAACAGCGACCACAAATCCGAAAGACGGTTTTCTATCGGAGTACCGGTCAAAGCGATACGGCAAGAAGTTTTCACGGACTTGACCGCTTTCGATTGCCGCGTTCCGGCATTTTTGATCGCTTGCGCTTCGTCGATAATCACATGCCGCCATTCTTTCGACTTAATCCATTCAACGCGGTCGAGCATTCCGTAAGTTGTCATCACAACATGAAACGCGCCGATATTTTCCGGCTCTTCAACGCCGTGACCGCTTCCATGCGCAATATAAACATTGAGCGTCGGAGCAAATCGCCGTATTTCCGATTCCCAGTTCCCTAGAAGCGACGCCGGAACAATCAATAACGACGCGAAATTTGTTCCATTCTTTACGGCGGTTTCCTTTTGTTGAATTAAAAGAAAAGCGATAATTTGTATCGTCTTGCCAAGCCCCATATCGTCCGCAAGGCAAGTTCCGAGCCGGAGCTGCGCCATAAAATTCAGCCACCGCACGCCGACTTCTTGATAAGGACGCAACGCCGCGTTGAGGTTTTTTATGCCGTATTCCCAAGAATCAAGACGGCTCGGATCACGCATCGCCGCAAGCAAATCGGCAAACTGAGCCGTCGGGACAACTTCCGACCAGTTGCGAAACGCCGCTTCTTTTTCCGAGGCATTGTTTTTTCCGTCCAATGTTAAGCCGGCAAGAAGACGCATCCCTTCGTAAAAAGAAATTCCGTCTTCACAAACCATTTGATCAATTTTTTTCCAATGTTCGAGCGTCTGCCAAAGTTGTTCTTTGTCGATTTCCACCCATTGACCACGCAGCCGGATAAGATGTTCGTCGGACGCAAGTAAATTTTCGAGTTCTTCCGGCGTAAGCGGTTCGTCGTTGTAAACCGTTTCAATTTGAAATTTCAACATGGCGGCGGCGGTCAGCGTTTTTTTATTATTTGTTGTTCCGAGACTGACTTTGACGCGCGGATGTGTCGTCTGACGTTTTTGCCACCAGTCGGGAATGCGGATAATCAATCCCGATTCTTCGAGAAGCGGTATATCTTGAAGCATACGGTACGCTTGTTTTATCGTCCACGCGCGCGGCTGATAAATCGTTTGATCGTGCGTCATTGTTTGAAGCCAATCGCATTTTTTCGCCGCGTTTGTAATCGGCTGCAACAACCGTAAAAGCGACATGCGGTCTTTTGCCAACGCATATGCTTGAAGAGCTTTTGCCAACGGCAATTGCACCGGTTGTGAAGCCGCGGAAACTGTTTCGGTGTAAGTTGCCATAAACGCGAACGGATACTGTTCGTCGCGTTTATTTTCCGCCAGATGAAACGTGACCCGCCCGACAGTTTTCCAAACAGGGTTTTGCTGCTGAATCCAGTCGGCGGCTCCTTTTTTATGGTTGGCGATTTCCTCACGGACGCAACGGTCAAGTTCCCGCCACCATTCTTCGAGAACCGTCGAAGTCAGATATTCCGCGCCGGTCATCGGCGGCATTCCGGCGAGAAGGAGTTCAAAGTCCGCAACAGACGGCGGAGAAAGAATCGGAATTTCGTGAATGACTTGCTCGTTTCCGCCCAACGTTTCAGGAGAATGGCAAAGCCGCGTCATATAATTCTTCGCAAAATTCCGAAGAAAATCCAGATCCGGCGGCAACGGCGTTTGTAATTCGGCGCTTGCCAGAGCCAGAAAACCTTTCGCGTAATCCGAATCCGGCGAAAACTTGCTTAAAAGCCGGCTCTCAAGCGGCGACAGGAGTTTCACCTCGTGTGTTTGCGGGGTGTCGTGATTGTTTAAAACGTTCACGTAAGGACGTCCCGCCGGCGAAATGCAAACGGAAATATTCAACGATGCGTACATAGGCGATCTGTCGGGAAAAATAAAAGAAGGAAAAAGGTTATTTTAGCGGGTTTCAGAAAAACAAAAAGAAGTTCCTCAAAGAATCCCCCCAAAAGCATGAGACGTTAGAGATACGTAGGGGCGACCCTCGTGTCCGCCCTTTATTTCTATGCGTCCGCGCATAATGTTTACGCATCCGCGCATAAATTAGGGGCGACCACATCGAAATCATGGGTGGATACGCATAAA
>JAIRYX010000368.1 GCA_031267635.1 Planctomycetaceae bacterium | reverse complement strand
ATATAGTTAGAAACGAGGTGCTTTTGATGAAAAAAGACGAGAAAAAACAACGCCAAATGAGTTTGATCGATTTCATGGAGCGGTTTGATACCGTTGAAAAATGTACTGAAGACCTGTTTGTACGGCGATTTGGCGAAAATGGCGAAAAATTTGTCTGTCCAAAGTGCGGAAATACCCATTTTTACAAGATAAATGGGCGGCTTTTGGCGCAGTGCAAGGGCTGTCGGCATCAAGTTTCGATGATCGTCGGCACGGTGATGGAAAATTCAAAATTGGAAATCCGAAAGTGGTATTTGGCGATCCATTTGATGACCACGCACAAGGGCGGGATGTCGTCCGCCGCGCTACAGCGCGAGATTTCGGTGACGTACAAAACCGCGTGGTATGTACACAAACGCTTGGCCGAGGCGATGAAAACTGCCGATTCCAAGTATTTTTTGGACGGTTTGGTCGCGGTCGATGAGGCTTTTTTTACGGGTCGTGACGGCGAAGCGGGCAAACGCGGACGCGGCACCAACAAAACGCGCGTAATTGTCGCACTTTCGCTGACGAAAAACAACAAACCAAAGTACCTCAAAATGAAAGTTGTGAGAGATTTCAAGGCAAAAACGCTAGCAAAATTCGCCGCGGAAAACATTCAAAAATGCGCAAAATTGCAAACCGACGGCTTCAAAACGTAGCAATCGCAAGCGGTCAAAAAGGACTATTTGCACGATTTTGAGCTTGTCGCCGCCGCCGATCCCGACAGCAAATTGCATTGGCTGCACATGATTCTTGGCACATGCAAACAGGATATTCAGGGGATTTATCACGGTTTGCGCGCTGGCCATTTGCAAGATTATCTTGACGAGTTTTGCTATCGTTTCAACCGCCGACACATCCCTGAATTAACTTTCCAAAAGATCATCGACACAGCTTTTTTGACCAAGCCCGTGCGATATTATTCAAAGGCTGTGCTTGTGGGATAGTTGAGAAAAAATTAATTTCAAGAGGGCTTGATTTTTCACTTTAATTTACTATAATCAATGTAACATTAACATAAACAAGCAAAGGGACACATGGAAAATAATAACATAACAGAAACCGACGAAAAGAAGAACAGCGTCTTCGGCTGGAAAGTCGCAATAGCGATTTTGTCCGTCGCTCTTTTGGGAACCATCGGCGTATTTATATTTTTCTCGGTGAAAAACAATAACGAAAACATCGCTCTGGAAAGAGAGATTGATTTACTAAGCGATAACAAAAACGCTGATTCGGAGAACAAAATTGCTTTATCAAACGCAACAGAGGAAAAGTCGGTTTGCGAAGATGTGTCAGAAATCGAAGAAAAAGAGACGGAGTATAACTCAACGGAAACGGATAATCGGACGTATCTAACAATAACGGAATGGGGCGTAAAATTTGAAATACCATATGGTCTTGGCGAAGTAACCTACAGCATAAATCAAAATACGGTCGCTTTATACACAACTTTGGGCGATGATCCGATAACCGCCGGAAACAACGATCACGCTGTTTTTATGGATCGACCGTTGACTTGGATCAAAAAATCTTCTGTTTCTGCGGAAAATCAGAATAGCGGAATCGCGATAGAAGGCAATGTTTTTACATTTGAGCATCCCCAAGCATTGATCAGCGAAAACCGCGCCGATGAAGTTAAAGAAATGGTCGCAACCGCGTTGCTTTGGAGCGCGGCGCATACTTTATTCGCAATCTAGGCTAAAAAACAGTCAACTTCTGCCGCAAATCATCGTGAAAATTGAATAAAATTAATGCGCGGAAAACTAAAACCACATCCAAATCCAACCGTAGAAGTAGAAAAACATGATCCAGTTCCAAACGGTCGATTTATATTTTGTGTCGAAAATATACCTGACAGACCTGTCCGTCTTGCCGTCAGAAATTGGTTCGGGGACGAGGTCTGAATTGGGCATCAGATTTGGCTCTGGGTCGAGAATCGGTTCGGATTCAGGATCGGCGTCGGGCAATGGAAGCGGCAACAAACCCGCGCAGGGGGAAATGAAATCTACGATCGCGTTCGAGACCTCTGCATAATGGGGATAATTGTCCGCGTTAGCGAGATAGACGCTTGTCCTCGTGTTCGCGGAAAACGTTGTTTCGCTTATAAAATTCTGACACAAACCACTATCAAACAAAAGTCTTGCTTGAAATGTTATAGTCGCAGTTTCTCCCGGAAAATGATAGATGCCTCCTCCGTCACTAAAATCCACTTCCACAAGAACAAGATCGCGATTTTTATTCGATTGAGGTGTGTCGTTTTTAAACCGGAAATTATAATAACCGCCGTCCTGCCTAATATTTAAAGAATCTTCCACATATTCCATGCCTTCAGGCAAGCTGTTTTTGATTTTTACGATACCTGTGGGGGTCTCTTCGTTCACAACAATGTTAATCGTAAACTCCACAATATCGGGCGACCCCGCAGGATAGTAGGAGTACGAGCCGTCCGCGTTTTTTTCGACATCATTCCAATTTTCCCCATCAAAAACGCGAGCGGTTTGCGTAAATGTGTAGTGGGAACCGCTCTCTCCATCCGCCGCGTGAAGATTCGACTTTACAGAAATCGCTACAACCCCGACAATCGCTATGAAAATGACGCTTTTTTTGAAGTTATATTTTACGCGCATATTGCCTCCTTTTATGTGTTCTTTGTTATAGCTGGTAAAAATAAAAAGCCTTGACAAAGACGGAAAGAAGTTATATAATATTGACATG
>JAIRYX010000361.1 GCA_031267635.1 Planctomycetaceae bacterium | reverse complement strand
TTCAACCCGACATGGTGGGCGTCGTTGACAACGGAAGAAAAAAAATCGTTCAGTTCCGTGAGTTATATGAAATGTCCCTCGCGCCGCAGATCCGGTTCTGTCTATAATGATTCCACTTTAAATCCCGGTCCGCTGGGTGATTACGCCGTACCAGTGACAGTAACAACAAATGTCCAAGAAGGTAATCTTTTTAACCGTTATCTTGGCAGTGCGGCAACCAATACCGATAGTGCCTCGGCGATTCGTATTGGAAGAAAAGACGGCGATCTGATTAACGCGATTCGTCCCGCCATTCCAACAATCATCTCTGGTAACGTAACGACTTGGGAACCGCGCGATACAATGTCGCGGTGGATCGACGGAACAACAAACACTATTATTATTGGTGAAAGACATGTTCCGGCAACTCGAATGGAAGAATGTGAGAGCATTACAGCAGCAAACGGCGGACGGTGGAAACGGGATTGTTCCTATCTTTCTGCTTACGTTTCCGATAATGGCACTTCCGGTGAAAGAAATGACATCTGGGGCTTTGTTGTCGCTGTGACTTCAGATGTTGCTACCGGTATTGTCATTCCAACCGATCCCAATTATGGAAGCAATGTGAACGATGAAACGCCTTGGCGGAGTTATGGTTTTGGTTCCGTTCATCCGTCAACGTTTCATGTTTTGATGGGCGACGGTTCGGTTCAAGGAATCGCCAAATCTGTCAATATGAGTATCATTCGTTGCTTAACGGCAGTCAACGACGGCGCGGCTGTGTCGTTGCCGTAAATGAGATTGTAACATTGTAGGGGCAACCCTTGCGGTTGCCCTGAATTGGAAATACGTTTACAAATTGAGAACATTTCCCAAAATCGGGCGACGGCAAGCGTCGCCCCTACAAAATACATTTTCCTCACCTTGTGGAGTATAAAAAATCAACCGGCTAAATTGTTACTTGTTTTTCTTCCCTTTCCTTTTAAATTTTAGAACATTATGACAAACTCAAAAATTTTCTCTGCAATTTGTTTCGGTTTCTTGATAACCGTTTGCGGATGTAGTAACGGCTTGTTGCCGGTCAACGGCACGGTCAAATTTACGGACGGGACATTGCTTGATAGAGGTCAAGTGGTTTTCTCTGGAGAACAGTACCAATTTTACGGTACGATTCAATCGGACGGCGCTTTTCGTCTGAACGGGTTGAACGGTAAAACGGGATTGCCTGCGGGTGTCTATGAAATCAAAGTTGGCGCAATGGACGACAAGGAACAACCAATCATCGCCGACACAACTCCGAATCCCAACACGTTTGAAGTCAAAAAAGGTCAAAAGAACATGTGCGAGATTACGGTGGAAAAGGCGAAAGGAAAAAAATAAAGGTAACTCATGTTACGCATGAGCTATCGTAACTATTCAGCCGCTCCAATTCAATAAATCTGCAATGAGCTGTAGTAGTGATATTTTAAATTGTTTCATTTTTAAGGGATGATATTAAAAACGAAACAATTAAAATATTTTAAATATTCACGGTAATTTATTTGTGCGATTGATTCAGTGCTTCTGTTTTTGCCGTGAATTTTATTATGTGAGAATTTCTTTACGAAAATAATCTTCTTTCATCGCTTTGACCATACTCGGCATCTCTGTTATAATGCTTTGATTGCATTTTTCCGATAATTGATAAATATCATGGCAACAATAGTGTTAATAACATTACAAAATTCAACTTTTGAAATATGAGCGAACTACAGATTATCCAAGTTGAATCTTCGCGCGATAAAAAGCGATTTTTGGAGTTTACGTGGACTTTGTACAAAAAGGATCCTTACTGGATTCCGCTGTTCCGAAGCGAACAAAAAGCTCTAGTCAATTACATACCTTGCCCATTTTACGAAAAAAATGAGTGTCAAACGTTTATTGCCGTAAAAAACAATGAAGTCATCGGACGGATTGCCGCTATCGTAAACCGAGGCCATATAGAACGTTACAACGAAAACATCGGGTTTTTTGGTTTCTTTGAATCCATTGACAACACCGAAGTTTCCCATTCGCTTTTTGACTCCGCGTTTGATTGGCTCAAGCAAAAAGGAATGGAAATCGTACGAGGACCGGTCAATCCGTCTTTGAATCACACGCTTGGACTACTCATTGATGGTTTTGACTCGACTCCTTATTTTATGATGACTTACAATCCGCCGTATTATGAGCGGTTAGTCGAAGAATACGGTTTTCGGAAATCGCAGGATTTATATTCATATTGGGGAGCAATCGACATGCTTCCGAAAATCCGCGAAAAATTGCTGCCGATTTCACAAGTTATTGCGGAGCGAACCGGCGCAACAGTTCGCCCGGTTAATAAGCGGCATTTTATGCGCGATGTGGAGTTGTTTTTAAATATTTACAATCGGTCGCTGACTAACACGTGGGGATTTGTGCCGATGTCGGACGCGGAACTTAAACAAATGGCGTCGGGACTCAAGTACTTGATTGTTCCAGAACTTGCGGTGGCAGTCGAAATTAACGGCAAAATGGTCGGCGCGGCGTTTGTGTTGCCGGATTACAACCCGCGCATCAAAGAAATTGATGGCAGATTATTTCCGTTTGGTTTTCTAAAATTATTGCGTCACAAGGAGAAAATGAAACGGATTCGTGTTGTAAGCACGAACGTCTTGCCGGAATATCAGTTGTTGGGACTGCCGTTGTTGCTCATGGACGCGCTGGTGCCGAAAGTGTTGGATTGGGGAATTGAAGAAGCGGAGTTTTCGTGGGTCTTGGAATCGAACCGTTTTTCGCGAGGAAGTCTCGAAAAAGGAGGAGCGATCCGCAATAAAACCTACCGTATTTACGATTACCCGAAAATTGGTCAAGATTCGCTGCAAGCGATAGAAAATATGCCGCAATAGGCGGAAGGTAATCAGACTGGAGGCGGGAGGAATGTATTCAAAATAAAAATACGGACAATTCTCCCTCCAGTCTTCCGTCTCCAGTCTTCTTATCAAAGGTATGACTCGTGATCGTTAAAGAAGTTACCACCTCAAAAGAGTTTGCTCAATTTATTGATTTTCCTTGGCAGATTTATCGGGACGATCCGTATTGGGTTCCGCCGTTGAAAATTGATGTTCAAAACACGCTCAATCCGAAAAAGCATCCGTTTTTGAAACACGGAGATATGGCGAAATTTCTCGCAGTCCGCGACGGTCAGGTTGTCGGACGGATTCTTGCGTCGGACGACCCGCGTTACAACGAACAAAACAGGACGAATGTCGGCAATTTCGGATTGTTCGAGTCGGTTGACGATCAAGAAGTTGCCGACGCTCTCTTTGAACAGGCGGCAATATGGGTTCGCAAAAAAGGACGTAACGCAATCATGGGACCGGTAACGTATTCGACCAATTACGAATGTGGTACGTTGATTGACGGTTTCGATTCTCCGCCGCGTCTGATGATGCCGCATAATCCGCCGTATTATTCGCAACGAATCGAAGCGTGGGGATTTGAAAAAGATAAAGACCTTTACGCTTGGTGGTTCAACGATCCTTATGACATCGTGCAAAAATGGCAGCCGTTTCTCGACCGTATTGTATCGCGTCAAACGGGAATCACGGTGCGTCCGTTTTCAAGACGCAATTTTGAAAAGGATGTGCAACAGTGTATGAAAATTTACGACCACGCGCGGAAAAATTGGTGGTGGGCATGTGTCGAACTGACGAGCGCGGAAGTGCGTTATTATGCCAAACAGTTGAGCATGTTCGGCGATGAAAATATGGTTTTGCTTGCGGAAAAGGACGGCGAACCGATTGGTTTTTCGATAACAATGCCCGATTTGAACGAAGTGATCCGTCCGCTCAACGGACGTTTGACATGGTGGGGATTGCCGGTTGGAGTGTGGCGGTTTTATCGCGGTTTGAAACAAGTGGAAACCGCGCGGATGATGGTGCTGTGCGTTTTGCCGGATTACCGTCAGCGCGGCGTTGCGGAGCGTCTCATTCTCGAAACGCTGAATTACGGCAAAAACACGCGAAAATTCAAAGCCGGCGAATTAAGTTGGACAGACGAAGACAATACGAAAATCAATCGAATCATTGAACGGGTCGGGGCAAAACGTTATAAGACGTATCGAGTTTATATTAAATCATTAAAATGAAAATTGGTAAATCATTTTTCCGAAAATTTTTTCTATTTAAGGAAGCGAGAACAATAATGAGAATAATGTTAAATGAAGAAAAAAAGAGAAAAATTATAGAAAAAATCACTGAAGAATTGCCGGATACATTTTGTTGTCCGATGTGTCATAACAATGATTTTTCTATTGCAGACGGTTATTTTTTAAATAACTTACAAGAACAGCTTTCTGCTTATCAAATCACTGCTACGGCATTACCTACGATAGGACTCATTTGTAATCATTGCGGTTTTGTCAGTCAACACGCTTTAGGTATATTAGGATTATTACCATCCCAATACAATCAAGAGGAAAAGTGCGATGTGTCCACAACGAAGTAGCAAAGAACATAGTAATCGCGGCAAATCAATAAGTATCAATAGTGAACTTGGAAAAAATGTAACCATACATGTTAATCTTGAACAAGAAGTGATAATGACAACGCAAGACAAGTTAAAGCTTGTGTTAATTGAAAATCAAAATGCTATATTGTCTCAAAATGCTTGGATTGCTCCTTTGGGGCTTTTCATAACATGCCTTATGACTCTCATTACCGCAGATTTTAAAGATAAATTTTATTTGACCAAAGAGCAATGGTTTGCAATATTTTTTATTTCTACTGTCGTTTTTTCCATTTGGTTCATATACACGTTGATTGTATTATGTAAAAACTGGAATAAAAATGGGACGGAATGGATAATCTCTCAAATCAAACAACAAAACAACGAGATACAATCAAAGTAAAAAGAATAGCGTTCATAATTATTGCGCTGTTATTACAACAATAAACAAATCCCAAAAATCAGCAAACAACTTATAGAGCACGTAGCGTAAGCAAGTGAAAAGGATACGGCGAAAATGGAACATAGGGGATGGATTGATGGGATTTTCAATCAGCGGGTTATTGGCGAAACGGAACTTGATTGGTCGAATGAAAGTGTTGCTCAGTTACATGCTCTTTCTTCAAAAGAAATGATTAGTCATGTGATGTTAACATTTAGTGAGTCAGGCAATGTTCTCAAGCGTTTTTCCAACGAACAGGTTGCTGCTGGAATTACATTTATTTGCCATGAAGGGTATGAACCGTTCTTCCGGCTTTACGATTCCGATGTTCCTGTTACATTGCGTCAAAGCACAATTGCAAGTATCGGCATATTATATCGTGATTGTTTTGCGGAAAGATGTACGGGAGTAGTAACAAAAGGAAAAATGAATAATTGCCTTGATGCGGTTTGTTATATGTTTTGGGACGTCTTATCGGTTTCCATTGGTGGGTTTAATCATAACCATGACACGGATGATGACCGTAAAATTTTGATTGATGCGTTTTTAGATGTTCTCGTTGACATACTCTTTCTTCCCAATGGTACTTGCCGCGAATCCGCATTGCATGGAATTGGTCACATGATCATGAGTATTGCATTATATACAACCGGAACATTTCAAAAACAAAGCAGGCAAAAATTGGAAGATGCAATTGATAGATTTTGTCAATTGCCGGATTTACCCGATGAATTACGGCGTTATGCCGTTCAAGCCAAAACAGGTCAGGTTCAATAAAAAACGTTATTTCATTGGAAAAATTTTTATCTTTTACCTTATATAACGGATGCTTAACAAAGAAATAGTCATAACAGGAATGGGCGTACTGAGCCCGATTGGAAACGATCTCGAAACGTACTGGAATTCGCTTTGCGAAGGGCAGAGCGGAGTCGGCGTTATTAAAACGTTTGAGTCGGGACACGCTCCGCTTTGGGGCGGCATTGTGCCGGACGTCCGCGCCCGCGATTATATCAAGCCGCGAAAAAATATTAAAAACATGAGCCGCGATATTCAGCTCGGTTATATCGCGGCAATTCATGCGCTGGAACATGCGGAACTGACGGTCAACAACGAAAATCCGTCTGTGCCGCCGGAACGTCTCGGCGTTGTGTTCGGTTCGGATTTGATCGGACTGGAATTAGACGAATTAGTTGATGCGTTCCGCGCTTGTCAGGTCGGCGACAAAATTGAGTTTTCACGATGGGGAACGGAAGCGTTGCCGAAAATCTTTCCGCTTTGGATGTTGAAATATCTTCCCAATCTTGTGGCGGGGCAAATAGCGATTGCTTTCGACGCGCGCGGACCGAACAACACGGTAACGTTGCGGCGATGTTCCGGCTTGGCGGCGGTTTCCGAAGCCGCACGCACTATTGAACGCGGTCAGGCGGACGCGATAATTTGTGGCGGATCGGGAAATCGAATGAATCCGTTGTTCCTTGCACGAAGTAAAACGCATAATCTTGTTTCGACTGCACACGGAAACGCCTCGTCGCATCCGCGCCCTTACGACGCGAACCGTCATGGAACGGTGTTGAGCGAAGGCGCCGCCGTGTTGATTATCGAATCTCGCGAAACGGCAACCGCTCGCGGTGCAAAGCTGTTTGCCCGAATACTCGGTTTTGCTTCGACATTTGAACCGGCGGTCTATCAAAAAGCGATTTCGGGAATCGCCATTCGTGCCGCGATTCGTCAAGCGATGCGCGACGCGAATTGCAGACCGGAAGAACTCAGCCACGTTAATTCGGATGGACTCGGCGGCATTTGGGAAGATCGTGTCGAGGCGGAAGCAATTCATGACGAATTAGGCGACGTGCCGGTCACTTCGCCCAAAGGAAATTTCGGCGACTCCGGCAGCGGTTCGGGAACGATAGAACTGATTGCGTCGCTGATTGGCTTACAAAAAGGGCTTATTCCGCCGACGCTCAACTGCGACAACATTGATTCATCTTGTCCGATTCGCGTCGTACACGGTTCGCCGCAACCGTGTCAAAAAACAAAAGTCCTATCGCTCAACCACACTCGCTCCGGTCGCTCCGTCGCCGTTGTGATTGAAAAACTTTAGCAGAGAGCGGGTGGCGTGGTAATTTGAATGAAATTTATTGACTATTTCGTTTTTGAGGGACAATATTTAAAAACGCAATAGAAAACGATGGCGTCATTTTCCCAAACCAAATAAATCCACACTGGGTAGTTACCGTCAATTTTACCGAAAAATTTATTATTGCCGCCCTTATTTATAAAATTCCCTTAGTAGCCCGAATTGTACCACCAATATGCGCCCTTATTCCCTTATTTTCGTTCCATTGTTTTGATAAAAATTCATGATCTAAACAATAAGGACGCGTGTTGAGGGTTTTGTTGGCTACTAAGAGAAACTTGATAAATAAGGGCTGAAATAGTAATATTTTTCGGCAAGATTGACGGTAGTACGAAGTTCCTCACTTTCGCTTGCGCATGACCGATTATGCTATTCATGGCAATTTCACTTCCGTCAATGATGCGCCAAATAATTCTGCCGCTTTTTTTACCATTGGATGTTTTTCCGTTTCCGCCATCATTTGCAATTTGCGGAGATTGAGATTTTGCGGACGTTGTTCCGGTTTCGGTTGTTCAATAGTTATTGTTTCAAAACGTAGCTTAATCGGAAAACCGGTTTGTTCACGCAATAAATTTTGTATCTTCGCTGAATCGTTTTCGCAATACGATTTCGCTATCGCTTGCGTTGAAGGAAATGCGATGACAAAAATATCCGGTGGTATAAAACGAATTAAATGACATAACGCCGCATAAGTCGCCGTCATGCCGGAAAGAGAACTCGTTACTCTATCCCAGAGCCGTTTTGCTTCGCTGTCATTGATGTCGGAAGTTTTTTTTTGAGCGGTTTGTTGTTCGGTATTTGTTGTTTTCGCCGAAGTTTGTTGCGAGGGCTGCTGCGGCAGCATATCTGAAAAACGCGGTTTCTCGGAAACGGAAGTAGATGTTGAAGCCGTTGACGGCGGTACGGATTGCGAAGTTGTCGGACGAGACGATTGCGTGAAAGATTGCTGCGGCGCGGATTGCGCCGAGATTCGCGGCGCGGATTGTTGCGGCGGCGAACCGGCGGAACTATTCGGAACACTCAACTCGCCGTTCCGAAGTTGATCGAGCAACACGGCGATTCCCTGTAACTGCTGTAGATGAGCAATCCGCACTAACGCCAATTCCAATAAAATGCGTCCTTGTGTACTGTAACGCATTTTCGTGTACGTTTGATCTAAAACTTGCATGGCGGCGAGAATGCGATGAAGTCCCAATTCGCGAGCCAACTGTTTGATGTCGTCGTATCGGGACGGCGAACAATACATCAATAATTTCTGATCGCCGTCGCACGCGGACACCATCAAGTCGCGAAAAATTCCGAGTAATTGTTCGGTAAAGATTCCGAAATCCACGCCTTCCTGCGCCGCCATATCCAACTCGGCAAACACTGATGCGGTTTGCGAGGCGTTCATCGCGTTCAGAATACGAAAAATCCGCTGATCGTCCGCCGTGCCGAGCATTGCGTGAACGTCGTCCAACGAAATATGTTCCGGCGCGAAAGAGAGTAATTGTTCAAGCAACGATTGCGCGTCGCGCATCGAACCGGCGGCGCGTCGCGCCAGCGTTTCAAATACGCCGTCGTCCGCCGTAACGCCTTCTTTTTGTGCGATTTCCGTAAGACGCTGCGCGATAGCAATCGCGTCAATCCCAGCAAAATCATAACGCTGACATCGTGATAAAATCGTAATCGGAATTTTCGACGGTTCGGTCGTGCAGAAAATAAACTTGACGTGTTCCGGCGGTTCTTCAAGCGTTTTCAGTAAAGCGTTGAACGCCTCGCGCGTCAGCATGTGAACTTCGTCGATAATATAAATTTTGTAATTCGCGCGGCTCGGACGAATTGACGCATTTTGCCGAAGTAAACGGATTTCGTCAATTCCGCGATTACTTGCTCCGTCGATTTCGAGAACATCCACATCTTCGCCGGTACTGATGGAATCGCAAATTTCGCAGCAATTACATGGCGTCGGCGTCGGACCGTGGACGCAGTTGAGCGCTTTCGCAAAAATGCGTGCCGACGACGTTTTCCCGACTCCGCGCGCGCCGGTGAAAAGATAAGCGTGACCGATTCGCCCCGTCTGAATGGCGTTGGACAACGCCTGCGCGACATGCCTTTGCCCGACTAATTGAGCAAAACCTTGCGGACGATATCGCCGCGCCACCACTTGATAATGTTCAGAATTGGGCATTTTTTCTTTTGAGGGAGCGGAATCGGTTTGTGACATAATCGCTTGTGAGAAATGTTGGTGAAATTTTTGAATTGAATGTGTTTTATATGACCACTGACATTCGCTTACGCTTTGCGATTGGAATCGCCTTCGTCGCTTGGATAATGCTAATGATGACAACATCCGCCGCAACAACCGCCGCCGTGACGCGATTGCATTCCGCACGAATTCGGGTCTGCGCCGCAACCGGAACGCCGTTGTGAACCGCTCGAATGTGACGCCGGTGCGCTCATCTGACGTTTTAATTTTTTCGAGCCGCATCGTGGACACAACGGCGTTTCTTCGCCGCGAACCAATAACTCGCAGTCGTTTTGACATTTCTGACAATAAAATTCGTAAACAGGCATTTTGAAATTGTATGTTTTGTTATGAGGTGGAAAATCGTAACTATTCAGTCGCCCTGTACGGATTGATTTGGGTTGAGCGACTGAATAGTCACCGAAAATGTTTATTCTTTATATTATACGTCGCTCATTATTTCCATGCAATATGTTTGGAACGGTTGAGAAAGCGACATGCCGTCTTTCAACCGAAGTTCCGGCAAGAATTGAGATTCTTTGACGCTGTTGACACGTTAGAACGTATGCGACATAAAAGAAACATTCGTTGATCGGGTAATTTTATCTATTTTCTATAAAATACGACTGTTGTATATAGAATACATGCTATATTTGACCAGAAAAGTCTCTAAAGCCATCTCATAATGTGAAAAATTTCTCTCCATGAGAAAAGACAAAATTTAGGTTGCAGGTTTTGATTTCATGAGTGAAAAACAGTATTTTATCGGCGTTAATCTCACTGAAACGCACGCCTTTGCCGTTGTCGTTTCAGAACTTGGCGAGACTGTTACGCAATCCACCTCGGCATTTGAGACGCCGAAAAATCATACCGCGAAAACAATCGACAAAGGGGAAGCCGGAAATATTTGCGAGCAATCGTGCGAATCATGGTGGCGTGCCGTTTGTAACGCTTTGGGACATATTTCAACACAAATTCGCGGAAAAATTGATCCGAAAAATCTGGTGGGGATTTCTGTTTCCAGCGAACCCGGACATATTGCCGTTGTTGACCGATCCGGCAATTCGCTTTATCCGGCAATGATGGCTGTGGACAGCCGCGCGGAAGATCAAACAATACGTCTCAATGGCATGGGGCAAGAGCACGTCAAAAAAGTCGGCTATCCTTTTCGCCCAACCGATGCGCTGGCAAAAATTGTTTGGATTAAAGAAAACGAACCGGACATTTACGAAAACGCTATCTTTGTGCATCAGGCAGATTATATTCTCGGCAAACTCAAAGGGAAAATGGACGTAACAAACTCTTCCATTGCCATTACGACCGGTTGCGATCCGGAAGAAGATTGTTGGCCCGATTGGTTGGATTACGATATGCACTTGAGCGTCCGCGAACGGTTGCCGCAACTTGCAAAAACCGGACAACTGGTTGGATACGTTACGCCTATTGTGTCGCAAAACACCGGACTTCCCGTCGGACTTCCTGTCGTCTTGGGATGCAGCTCGCAAACCGCGTCGTTCCTTGCTTCCGGTGCGAGAAATATGGGCGATTTCTTCACGACATTCGGCGACGTGATGCAAATCGACGGAATTTCACAAAACATCATTCAGTATTCACGAAACATTGTCAAAATGAACCGTCTGCCGGAACATGAATGGTTTTTCTCGACTCAAACAAATACCGGCACAGAATGGATTAACGTGTGGTTCAACGAGCAAGTGGCAAAAGAAAATATTGGCACTGTCGAGCGTCTTTTACCGTCCCGTTATCTTGCGTATCCGAATGTTCGGCGCGGCGAAATTTTTCCGTTCAATTCCAATTCCGCCGAAGGATTCATTTCACCGGCGACCGATAACCGCCCGGTTCAGTTTGCCGCGTGCATTCAAGGAACGGCGTTGATGGAACGGCTGATTTATCAAACCATTGACGACTTAACCGATAATTCGTCGCCGGGAAACATTTACACCATTGGGCGTTGGTGCGAATCCGATGTTTGGATGCAATGCCGATCAGACATTACCGGACGTGTTCTTCATCGCTTGATGCACTCGCATGGAGCAGGTTTTGGCACAGCGTTTGCCGCGGCAATCGGTACAAAATTTGGTTCGCTACAAAAAGCGTCCGACGCGATGGTTCACATTGAACGGTCGTTTTACCCGAACCCGGAAAAATCCGCCGCCTACCGCGAATGTTATGAAAATTTCCTCGCCACAATGGAAGAACAGGGCTACCTGTTACCGCAACCCATTTTGCGGTAAAACAAAATTTCTGATGAGTTTCGTGAAATGAGGCAGAATGCCAATCTTCATAAAACGAGTGTAACTCTACAGTCGCCTTCGTGCGGATTTATTTAGGTTGAGCAACTGACACCATCGTTTTCTATTGCGTTTTCAAAGGCGTTATCCGACGTGTTCCAAAATATGGCTACGGATTTCGCAAATACGTTGGGCAAGGGTGCGGACGTCTTTGTCGAAATCACTGTCGGCGATGCGTTTCAAACAATGGTAACTCGCCGAAAGCTTACCTAATGCTAAAAGTTTGATCCCTTTAAGACGCAACGAAGCGTCGCTTTCTCTTTCTACAAATTGAATCAACGGCATTTCAAATCGAACGGCTAAATGCTCTTCGGAAATAAATTGAAGAAGGAACTCTTTATGTTTCTGTCGAGGATTGCTTAGCTCCCAAGCCGTAATTTCCAGGAACTCCGGGTCAATTTTCCGAATCACGGACAGCATATATTTTTGTTGTTCGGGCGAAAATTGATCGAATTTTTTCAAAAAACGTGCCATCCGAAATTCCACCAACTCGCGGCTGATCGTTTCGCGGACAATCGGCGAAGGAGAATCGATATATTTCAACAGAATTGCCGTCCAATTTTTGATATTCCGTTCGCGCAATTGCGACAATGCCGCCGCCTGAACTTCCGGTTCCGAATCGTCCGCCATTTGCAGCACAAGACGATTGACGTCGGACGATTCAAGATTGCGTAAGGCGTCCAACAACGCCAGTTTTCCCGGCGTTTTTCCATAACGCAAAATCTGGTTATAGAAACTGTTTTTTTCCAACTCGTTGATACCGGAATAACGAATAAGCATCACGGCAAAACAATGATAACCGGCGTCTTGCTGCGGCAACCAGTCACGAAGAGAACTCAGCCATTCCCATTTGCGGATTTTAGAAAGATTTTCCTGATATAATAACGACGGTTTATATCCAATGGATTCGAGCAACATTCGCACAAACAACCGATCTGTTCGACGTGCCGCCGCTGATAAAATTCCCGGCGGCGCGGAAATTGACTCCAACTGATGAATGAGAAACCGAATCACCTGCGGGTCGGGGGAATCGACAAGTTTGCGAATGAGCGGCAATTGCGCCGGATGATTCGGGTCGGACATCATGTCGCGAAACATGTAACCGGTATTGGTCATTCGGTCGCTTAATTTGAAAAGCACATCGAAGAAAATCATCCGCTCGTGCTTTTTCCATGAACAAAACCCATGTTGCAAGACGTCGATAATTTCGGTCAATATATGTCCGTATGCCGGAATTTGCGGCACTGTTCCGTTGAATTGTTGTGAAAATTCATCGGTCAAAAACATAATAACTGCCTGCGCGTTTCCCAAATAGCGCGACGGCGGTTCTTGTCCAAAGACTCGCAATAGATGCGGAATCAAAGAATACGGATGCAAATCCTGCACTGCGGTAATGGCGTTATTTTGCACCGATAAATCTTCATTCATCAACGCCGCCCGAATCGGATAAACGAGTTTTTCGACATTTTGCGCGAGAAGCTCGCGTTGCTTTTGCGGAAGTTGCGGATAGTTTTTGACCAATTCAAAAATCCCCGCTTGATGATTTTTTGCTAAAATTTCCTGACAAGCAAGCAGAGAGACGCGTGGTTCCGAAGAATGCAGAGCGACATTCAGCGCGCGTTTTGACGCTTTCCCTTTTGAGGACGCTAAAATCTGGATCGTCTTCGCCAACGGGTCTGCCATAAATTGATTTTTTTGCGGATAAAGAATTTAATCGTAAGCGTATTTTTGTTGTAATCGGTAGATTTTGTTCACAAAATAGAGAAAAATAGTATCGATTCTCTTGATTTGGGAGTATTTTTGTAATCGTTTACGAATCGACTTTTCTGTTTATTTCACATTTTGGGGAAGGCTGGATTTACAAAATACTGTAGGGAACTTCCAAAAACCTTTCCCAAATATTCGTAAGCCCTTATTTTTTAGATCATAGACTTCTACCAAAACAATGGAACGAAAATAAGGGCATAAGGACACATATTGGTGTAATTCGGGCTACTAATGGAATTTTATCAATAAGGGCGGCAATAGGAATATTTTCCGGCAAAATGGACTGTCGTTACCCAGCTGCCGTGTATTGATGTTATGAGAAACTTTGAAATGAACACGATGAAGAATAATGCTTGTTGTTCCAATGACCGCGCTTATTGTCGCTCGTGTTGCGAACAATGTTTTATTGATGAAAACGAATCGGAAGAAATAAAACAAGAGATTAGTTCTTCAATGGGAGTCAAACAACGTTTGAGGGCATTTTACGCGACGCTCAAAGATCGGATGTTGCTTGCCTTCATGCAAATTGTCCGATTGGTTTTATGTTTGAGAAATTGACGAAAGGCAAACGTAATAAAAATGATATTCCTCAATCCCGAAAAAATGAGAGCGGTCATACAAAAAACGCCGACCGCAAAATCAAACAGCGCGAGAAATAAACATCCGCGCCGCAAATCAACACGCACTGCGTCAAAAATCCCATTGGCTCGGACGAATAAAAAGAAAAAGCAATGCTATTTCAACGCCTTGGCAAATTCGTCTAACGAAGTACACGTTGCCGCAAGGACAACAAGTGACTCAAGAGCAACTGCGTCTGTTCGTTGTTGTAATGAATCACTAATTGATTGGGGAATTTCATTAAAACGAGCGCGTAAAATGACCAAAATATCATTGACTCTGGTTTTTAATTCTCCTTGCATTACAGCGTCTTTCCAATATGCTTGTGACATATCAATACCCTCTTGTCCTCTAAAAATTTTTTGAATAATTTTTTGAATTTGTTCCGATTTTATATCCGAAACCCACGAACAATAAGTCGTGATTTTTGCAACAATATCACGAATATGTTCATCAATCGGCAACAGACTTAAATATCCTAATATACGTTCCAAATTTTCGGCAAACGTTCCATCGGTTGCGCGTTTCATACTTTCAACGATAGCTTTGGTTTCCGGTTTGCCCGGCAAGTTCTCGTATTGAAACCAATTCAGGTTAATGAAAATAATTTTGAATTGCGGCACAAACGGTTTGAGTTCGTCCGGTAAATGAGGAAATAAATCTTGAAAGCTGATTTCATAACCGTACTCCTTGTCTTTGCCGTTATATAAAACAACCATCAACGGAATCGGCGGTTGATAATTCGGCAACGTGCCTTTCGCTATCCAATCAAAATACAATCCCCATGTCATTTGTAATAACAATTGGATAAGTAATTTTTTATCCGAGTGCGA
>JAIRYX010000313.1 GCA_031267635.1 Planctomycetaceae bacterium | reverse complement strand
TTGCGCGAACTCTGCGCAACCTTGCGCAAACTCTCCGCAACCTTGCGCGAACTCTCCGCAACCTTGCGCGAACTCTCCGCAACCTTGCGCGAACTCTCCGCAACCTTGCGCAAACTCTCCGCAACCTTGCGCGAACTCTCCGCAACCTTGCGCAAACTCTCCGCAACCTTGCGCGAACTCTGCGCAACCTTGCGCAAATCCTTCGCAACCTTGCGCAAAGTTTCGTCGGTTACGCTAGAGGTGTTGTCGATTACGCTGAAAATTCCGTCGGTTACGCTAGAGATTTTGCCGGTTACGCTGAAAGTTTCGTCGATTACGCTAGAGATTTCGTCGGTTACGTTAGAAGTTTTGTTGGTTTCGCTAGAGGTTTTGTTGATTTTGCCGGAAATTCCGAGGGCAAGGAACATGAGGGGCTTGAGGGAATCAAGGGACTTGGATTACTCCTCAAAGGGTTGGGATTGCTCCTCAAGAGATTTGGATTACTCGCTGTTTGAATTTTTGAGCAAATTCTGTCACTAGTCAATAGAATGTAAGTCATTGGGGATCATTTCGATAGGAGGAATGCGTATTGCGTATTTTTCAACCTCATTTCCACCTCATTTTCCTAACAAAACAACCTCAGTAGCCCCATGAATCCTCCAAAAAACGAACCTCATTACCTCATTCAAACAGAAACAATGAGGTAATGAGGTTATTTTTAAAGAATCGTTTTGGCTACTGAGGTTGTTTTGCTAAGAAAATTAGGTGCAAATGAGGTTTGCAACACAAACAGCGGCTCGTTTCGTGGCAAAAATGCTTAAAATCAACTGAATCGTTAGTAAATTCTTCGGCAGATTGCCCCGTCTCGGAAGTCCCTAAAGCCCCAAAAGCTCCTTTGGGTTGCTCTCAAGGGATTTGGAGGATTCGCTGTTTGAATTTTTGAGCAAATTCTTCGGCAGATTGCCCCGTCCCGGAAGTCTCCAGAGTTCCAAAATTTCCTTTTGGTTGCTCTCAAAAGATTTGGAGAACGCGCTTTTGGAAATTTTGTCTGCATTTACCGCGCATCGCTCCGCCTTGCGTCAATCTCGTCAAATCTTGACAAATCATCCGAATCATTTATGCTATACGCTTTATTATATGCTGTACGTTGGTCTCTCATAAAGTCGCGGATGTTTGCAAAGAGCCAATGAAAAACCTCTACGTTTTTCGCGTCGTGCGAGACGATAAAAAATCCAAGTAATAACAAGATAAAGTAGAATTTTGCTGAACTTCCACGGAACAACGCCAATTCACTTTGAGCTTTTGATTTCTTTCCTATGTCAAGTTACGTATTAAATGTGGTAACGACCGACCATCCGGGGATTATTGCCGGCGTGAGTACGGCATTGTATGAACTCGACGCCAACATCGAATCATGCAGCCAGACGGTGCTGGACGGCTATTTTACATTCATTCTGGTCGTTACGTTGCCGGAACAATGGAACGCCGATGATCTTGCCTTGCATATTCGGTCGCATCGGTCGCTCGGCGAGGCGTATAAAGTCGTGGCGGTTGCCGCGCGGGATACGATTCCTTCTCAAACGGAACCGCAAGACGCCGACACGTTTGTTATCACCGCTTTCGGAAAAGATACCAAAGGCGTTGTTCACGATTTCAGTCGATATCTTGCCGATCAGGAAATCAACATTCTTGATTTTTACAGCCGATGCGAAGGCGATGAGTTTACGTTGGTGGCGCAGGTGCGGATTCCAAACCGCCATTCGATTGCCGTGTTGCAAGATGATTTGGAAGCGATTGCTCAAGAACGAAATTATACGATTCGTCTGCAACACAACAATATATTTGTCGCCACCAACGATATTCGGTTGTATCATTGACTCAAATCGAACATCATATTCCAAATTCTATCAACAGGTCTGTATCAATGAAGTTTCAAATGCTACGTTCATTTGTAAAATCTGTTGATGTAAAAATTCGCGTGTTTCATTTCTCTTATGAATCTCAAAGTTCAGCTTGGTAAATTAACGCTGCAAAATCCTGTGATGGTTGCGTCGGGGACGTTTGGGTATGCGCGAGAAATGGCGGCAATGTTTGATTTGTCGCGTTTGGGAGCGATTATTCCTAAAACTGTAACGATGACTCCCCGCGAAGGAAACAAAACGCCGCGTACAGTCGAAACAACCGCCGGTTTGCTCAACGCTATCGGGTTGGATAACGACGGAATCGACCGCTTTTTGATCGAAAAACTCTCCGATTTGATACAATACGGTTCGCCTATTATCATCAGCATTGCCGTCAAGTCGGTGGAAGAATGCGATTTGTTTGGCGAAAAACTGCGAGGGATTTCGGGAATTGCGGCGATTGAGCTAAACGTTTCCTGCCCGAATGTTTCCGGCGGCACGGACTTTGGAACAGATCCGGCGTTATGCGAAAAAATCGTGCGAAGAATGCGAAGCGTTACGGATCATTTCTTGATAGTCAAACTCACGCCCAACGTTACGAAAATTGCGGAAGTGGCGGCGGCGGCGGCGCGAGGCGGCGCGGATGCGGTGTCGGCAATCAACACATGTCTCGGCATGTCGGTGGATTGGCGAAATCGCAAACCGCGATTGGCAAATGTTGTCGGTGGCTTGAGCGGTCCGGCAATCAAACCGATTGCCTTGCGCTGCGTGTATCAGATTTACCAAGCATTTCGCAAAAACGGCGTGAAGATTCCGATAATCGGAATCGGCGGAATTGCGTCGGCAGAGGATTTGCTCGAATTTCTCGTTGTCGGAGCGTCGGCGGTGCAGGTGGGAACCGCCAATTTTTATAACCCAACCGTCGCCCTGCAAATCATCGAACAACTGCCGCAAATCTTGGAAGAAAACGGAATTGACGACGTGAATGAGTTGGTGGGAACGTTGAAAACGTGATGATGTATCTTCTTCCCGCTCGAGCTTCCGTTTTCATTCAAAAGGGACTTTGGGGACAGGGTAAAATTCCTAAAAATTTTTTTCTTCTTTTCAAGAATTTCACTCTACCCCAGAAGTCCCCAGTTCCTTTTGTCCTTTTTTCTTCGATTTTTTCTATTTTCGTTCTCAATACCAAAGATTCTTGTTAAACGAAATGAATTATCCTGATTTTAACGAATGTTTTGATTATATTTTGACGATGACGTAATAAAGAGAAGGTGAAATAATCCGTAAAATTATCACATTTTCTTTCGTCTGCTTATCTTGAGAGACATTTCAAAACACAAATATTAAAGAAAAAAGGTGTGAACTATGAAGCGATGGCTTCTTTTTGGAACACTTCTCGCTGTTGCATCTTTAATCACTGGATGCACAACATGCGGCTATGGAGTTTGCGGAGTTCCGACGGCGTCGGTATATTCTCCATGCGCAACCGGCGGATGTGCAACACGTTACGTCAGTCCTTACGCCGGTCAGTTTTACTCCGGCGAAGATTGCGGTTCGTGCGATCCGTGTAATTCCTGCTATGCCGGCGGCTCGTTCGGATTTCGTCCGTTTGCACGTTTGCATCGGCTGTTTTCTACAGATTGCGGTTGTGCGTGTGAAAAATATGTCGGCGATTACATGAATTATCCGCCGGATATTTGTCGTTCTTGCGATGAATTTGGCGGTTTAGCCGGATACGTCGGCGGCTGTCAGTCGGGAATGTGCGACACTTCCTACGGTTACGCCTCGCCGCAACCCGCATTTGCTTCGCCTGTTGCGGCTCCGTTTTCTGCAAACTCCGGCGATTGTAAATCGTGTCAAAGCGGATTCGCGGCGCAAACTCCGGTACCTTCGCAGGCAGTACAAACTTTACCGCAGCCAATGGCTCAAGCGATGCCGCAAAAAATTGTGATTGTTCGCGCGCAACCGCAAATGCAACAGCCGTTAATTTCGCGAGGTTCGCAAGGAACAATGTTGAATCCGATGACGCAAGTCGTGGTGACATCAGCGCAAGCGTCGCAACCGGTCATTTTGCAAATTCCTGAACAACAAAAGACGCCGCAGAGAATTGCGGTTAATCAGACCGTTAATTCGGTTCGACAAGTTTCCGGCGGACAACCGGAGCTGTTCGGAACAACAAGTAAAGTCATTCAGCCAGCGCAAATTCCCGCAAATAGCAAAGTGATTCATGCCAAATAACGAACATTCCACCGCCGGGCAAAAAATCTCTTGATGATAAATTTTAATGAAGGAAGGGTTAGCCGAAAGAAACAAAGTATGAAAAAGTTCACATTTTCAAAAGTTAAAAAAACTTGGATTACCTCTTTGTGCGCCGGCACAACAATGTTCGTGTCCGGTTCTTTGGTGATGGCACAAGGAAAATCAGAAGCGGAAATCAATCAAATTAAGCAGGCGCTTTTTGCTCCGAGCCAAAAAGGATTAGATGTTGACACGTTGAGCGAACAGGAAATTCCTTATGCCAATCTGGTTCAGGATGGTTCGCGGGGTTACGTTTTGAAAAATGCGTCGGGACAAACAATCCGAACGCTTTTCGATACGGACGGTGACGGTCAATTGGATCAATGGGGATTTTTCAAAGACGGCGTGGAAGTTTATCGGGATATTGATACCGACAAAGATAAAACCTCCGATCAAATGCGTTGGTTTAATTCTGCCGGAACGCGTTGGGGAGTGGATGCAAACAAAGACGGCGTTATTGATTACTGGAAAGTCATTTCACCGGAAGAAGTTTCCGAAGAAGTGACGATAGCGTTGACAACACGCGATTGGAATCGATTTGCGCGGCTTGCAATCAGCGCCGACGACGTGAAAGCGTTGCAAGCAGGCGGCGAGCTGACTCAGAAATTGAACGCGAAAGCCGAAAGTATCCGGCAAGGTTTTCAGCAATCGTTACAAAGTATTCCCGTTTCCGAAAACGCGCAATGGGGACAGTTTTGGGCATTACGTCCGGCGGCGATTCCTGTTGGAAACAACCGTGAGCTGAACGTTTATTATAATACCTACGCTCTGATCAATGACGGCGACGCCAGTACGCAAATTCAGCTTGGTTCGCTTGTCAAAATCGGCGATGCGTGGAAAGTGGTTGATGCGCCTCGGCTCTATTCGGCGGATGCGATTACTTCGATTTTTACCGGTGGAACGAATGAAATGTCCGGTTTACAACAGGATATAGAAATCGAAGAGATGAGCCGCCAGATTGAAAGTTTGGAAGAGTCTATTAAATCCACATCCAAAGAACAGCGTACTGAAATTTATAACAAGATTGCCGAGTTGCGGATTAAAACCGCTTATCTCTTTTTCACCAAACACAAAGATACGGAAAACCGCGATAAATGGTTGCATGACTTAGCGGATTTTATGTACACGGCGGTAACGGTGGATAGTTATCCGGGAATTGAAAAAATGATAAGCATGAGCAAAACGCTGAAAGAAGGGAATAATCCTGAAGTGGCGGCATATATGCAATTCCGCGCGATTGAAGCCGCATATCATCATTCACAAAGTTTAGGAAACGCTCCGGCGGATTCTTATACGAAATACGTCGGCGACTTGGAACAGCTTGTCAAAGATTTCAGCAATACGCAAACAGCCGCGATGGTTCAACTCAATTTAGTCAGCGAATATGAGATGTCGGCGCAATTGGAAAAAGCCAGAGAAGCGGCGCAAACGCTTATCAAAAACTATCCAAGCTCGCGGATCGCGGAAAAAGCGGCGGGGGTTATGCGGCGTATTGATTCCAATGGTAAACCGTTTCTGTTCCCATTTCAAGGACATTCGACGACCGGTTCGGCAGTGGACATAAACCAATATAAAGGAAAAATTATTTTACTTTATTTCTGGGCGTCGTGGTCGGATATTGACGGCGCACAAGCGGCGGCGATGAAAAAAATCCTTTCGCTTTATGAACGCGACGGATTGTCGATTATCGGAATCAATTTGGACAACTCGCAAGAAGAGATGGCGGCTTATGTTAAGAAATATGACATTAAGTGGCCTCAAATTTTCGAGGAAGGCGGACAGGAAAGCCGTCCTGCCGTGTATGCCGGAATCAATATGCCGCCGTTTTTCATTCTTATCAACAAAGAAGGAAACGTCGTCAACAATCATTTGATTCTTCCAGAAGACGCCGACCGTGCGATTTTCAGTTTGATTCGGGGAGAATGAAAGAGAATGCATCGGAAAAAGAACGACAAAAAAGACAATTGAGATCTGGGGACTTCTGGGACAAGATGAAATTCCTGAAACAGAGTCCCCAAAATCAAAAAACGTTGATCAGAATGGAAGCCCTTTTATAGGGAATCGCATCATTCCCGCATTTCTATTTTGCTTTCAAGCCATAAATGATTTTTCTGAATGAGTTTTCCAATTCCGGGACAGTTTCAATATGGACTCCTGAAAGTACGACTTTACCTTGACCGTAGGGAGCAAGAATAATAGTCGG
>JAIRYX010000189.1 GCA_031267635.1 Planctomycetaceae bacterium | reverse complement strand
AAAAATTGAAATTTCAAGTGTGAGGGATATAAAGACATGTTACTCAATCTTTTCTTTTTCAATGTCGGTCGGCGTAATCCAACCGGCTTTCACATTCTCGCCTTTTTGAACTCGCTCATAATAATTTCGGTTTCCCGAAGCATGAACGTATTGATCAAATATCGTTCCATTGCCGAGAATTCGCGGGTCTTGTTGAGCTTTCAATTGCGCAAAAAGATCCTCTTTCAAACTTTTGAGACGCTCCTGATATTGCAACTCTTTTGACAAATTATTAAGGCAATCGGGATCGTTTCGTAAATCGTAAAGCTCTTCCTGCGGACGTTTGGCAAACGATAAATCCCAATATTTCTTTTCTCCGCCGTTTCTTCTGGCGTTGAGAATCTCTGTTTTTGACGGACCGCCGTCCACGTCCATATAACCGGTTTCTGGATTACAGCCGGGCCAACGCTCTGGATCGAAATTATGCAAATACAAAAATTCCTCTTTTACCAACGCGCGAATCGGATAACCTTCATCGTGCGGACGTCCTACATCATTGCGTTCACGACCAAGTAAAACATAATTCCGCGACGGAACAACGATTCCATTTTTCGACGAGGAAAAAATCGGCGCAAGACTTTTTCCGCTAATTGGCTGCAATCCCGACTCTTCTTGCGAAACCTGTGCAAGCTCTAATAATGTCGGAGCGACGTCAATAAAACTGACATAATCATCAACGACACGTCCCTGATTTTTAATCCCGCCTTTCCACATGACCGCAAAAGGAAGATGGCACGAAATCTCATAAGATTGTCCTTTTGAACGCGGAAACGGCATGCCGTTGTCGGCGGTTACAATCACAATCGTATTGTCCAATTCCCCGCGTTTTTCAAGATTTTCAAGCATCAGAATTATTTGTTTATCGAAGTATTCTATTTCAAAAGCGTGATCAAGTAAATCGTTGCGAACGATTTCATTATCCGGCAAATATGCGGGAACACGATCAATAACATCAAGCGTCTTTTTTCCAAGAGAGACGCCGGTTCCATATTCGTAACTGCGATGCGGTTCAACGCTTCCATACCAAAAACACCAAGGTTTGTCTTTCGGTTTGGCATTCAGAAAGTCTTCAAAATTTCCGGCATAATCATTTCTCGAAATTCCGCTTGTCGGCGGTTTCAACGTGCGATTGTTAAACGGAATCCCCGCCATTTGACGGTCGTTACCCTCTTTGTCTTTGGCAACGCCGGGTGCCCACCCTTTTTGCGTCATGCCGACAAAATACCCGTGTTTCGCTAACGATTCGGGATAAGTCATAAACTTTGCCGGGAAATAAGGAATATGGTTTGCCGCTTCTTCCAGTTGCCAAGGATTGCGACCGGTCAAAATGCAAGAACGCGACGGCGCACATTTGGCATTGGGAGTGTAAGCGTGAGTAAAACGAATCCCTTCCCGCGCAACACGATCAAAACCGGGCGTTTTCACCCAAGTATTGCCATTCGCTCCAAAATAAGGATACGAAGCGTCATCCGCCATGCAAATCAAAATGTTTGGACGATCATCAAAACGCTCGTCTTTTTCAATTTGAGCCGCAAGAATATCAAACGGCAACCTCAAAATCAGTAGCAAAAAAAGAGAAAAAATTCTAACCAGTTTCATGATTGATCTCTTGTATAAAGTGGTGGTAACTATTCCGTTGCTCAGTACGGATTTATTTGGTTTGAGCAATTGAATATGGGATTATTTAGAGGAAAGTTCAAAATCAAAAGAGTTCTTTTTTCCTCGAACAACGGTAACATGGGGAATGTCGGTCTTTTCTTTTAAGGAATATTTTTCTGGAATGAGATGCGTGACTTTCGGCGGAGGAGGAACAACGTCCAATCGTCCGACAAATCGTTGATCGTATTCCAACGACACTTTCGTGAATGTGGGAATAAATTCTCCCGGAACCGCTCCGTCGCCGATATTGGTTCCGGCAGTTGTTAATAGGTAATCTCCGTTTACGTCAGTCTGACCGTAAGCCGCTAAACCGTCGGCGGAAACGGGAACAAAGATCACGTCAATTCCTTCCGCCGGTTGTCCGTCAACCTTAACGTTTCCTTTAACGATGGCTGTTCCTAAATGATTTTCCCGATGACATCCGGATAAAATCACGGAAAGAACAATGAAAACGAACAGGTATTTCATGAAATATTGCATAATGTTTTTTATTATAAATGAAAAATTGTATCATTCCGCTTGATTGGCGTCATGAGGTTGAAAATCGGCTGTATTTTCAGCAGAATTTTCACGAATTGGAGAAATCCAATTTGCTTTTGGAGAATTCCAATTTGTCTTTGAATACCCCCAATTCACTTTTGGAGAACTCCAATTTGCGACTATTTCCGTTTTTTTCCCCGTTCCGATGTTTCCCCAAAGACAATCATCTTCGACAAAATATTCGCGTCAATCCCATATATAGGATACGAAAAAGTTTTCATGGGAAAGACGCACTTTCACCGCCGTTAATGGAACCAAGTTCCGCCCAAAGTCCATAGCTGAAATTCCCGTCAGTCGCGTTATGCGGCGAGCGGATTGAATCGCTTGCTTTTTCCAAATTTCTCGTTTCAATCGTATCGCTAATAAAACGAATACTTCCGTCAATCAATGCGGCATTAACGCCGCCTGTGTGATTACTGCTGGCGCTAATCCACGTGAAATTTGCATAATCGTTTTGTCCTTGTTCTGTACAGGAAGGACTGTTTGGCGGCAAGAGCGTATTGAAAGAATAATTGATTGTATAATGATCGAAACCACGCACTCCTTTTTGATGTCCGTAGTTATTAGGTAAATCTCTCTTAACTGCCTGAACGGTTGGTTTAAGGTATCGTCTGTCCAATGCGGTATTCAGACAGGTGATAGGCGTGCCGGTATATCTTCCGGCGCCTGCAATTCCTGCGGCTACTCTTGCTTTCAGATTTCCGCCGGTTGACGACGTGTCTCTGTCGGTAACAACTCCTTCGGAAAAGAGAACGGTATTACTTGTTCCATCGGTGACAGCTTCAAATCCGATACTTTTTCCGCCGATGACAGAAGCGAAACCTCCGGCAGCAAGCGGTAATCTGGGACCAACCTGACACCAAGCACGCGGTAGAGAATAATCAGACGTTGCCACGCTTCCGGCTGCAACAACGGTCGACGTACTCAAATCCGCCAATGAAACGAGATAGTTATTGTACATGTGCGCCGGAGTTCCGGTTGGCGTTGTTGGAGTCCATGCACTAGAGCCGTCGTCGGATGGACAGAGAAAATTTTGTAATTTGATTTGAACAGCAGGAATCGCTTGCGCATTCAACACACCGGTTGCCGGTTTTGCAGCGATAATATTGTCATAAACAGGTTGTTGTTCGATATACGGCAACAAAACGGAAAGACCGCCGCCGCGAACAAATCGCAGTGCCGCAAAAATTGGTTCTTGTGACGCTTGCGGAAATCGATTTTGCGTATCATGAAAGTTGTGAACCGACAACCCAAGTTGTTTGAGATTGTTGGAACATTGCATTCGCCGTGCCGCTTCGCGTGCTGTCTGAACTGCCGGCAATAATAACGCAATTAAAATTCCAATGATTGCAATTACCACTAACAATTCAACAAGCGTGAACGCCGCTAAATTGACAGACTGCCAGTTTGATTTGATTTGATTTGATTTGATTTGATTTGATTTGATTTGATTTGATTTGATTTGATTTGATTTGATTTGATTTGATTTGATTTGATTTGATTTGATTTGAT
>JAIRYX010000392.1 GCA_031267635.1 Planctomycetaceae bacterium | reverse complement strand
ATGGATTTCTCCAATTTTGATGATTGGGGCTGAACAAACTTTCTGCTGAATTTCATAATAAGGGCGGCAATGATCATATTTTCCGGTAAATATTGACAGTAACTATTCAGTTGCCAAGTACGGATTTATTTGGATTGGGAAACTGACGCCATAGTGTTCTATGGCGTTTTCAAAGATTGTCCCCTAAAAAACGAAACCATCAGAAATATTTGAAATTGCCTTAACAAATTTTACATCTCAAACAAATACGTTTGACCTTTGAAATTGAGTAACATTGGTTCGCCAAGGACGAGGAATTGCGTTAATTCTTTTCCATGCTTGTCAACCAGTGCGAAATACGTTTCGCTGAATTGCTTGACGACTTGGGTTTTTTGACGCTGCTCGGCGGTCACAGACGGATCTTCCCATTGATTGTTGCGGAAGTAGAACGTTTGATTTCCTAGTTGCTGCACTCGTTTCATCGGTTGCGGCACAGAAGAGTTTATTTCGGAATCTGTTTTCGCTTTCGCAAAGCTCTCTTGTGACGCCGATATTTGGGGAGTTATTGATGAAGCTATTTCCATATTTCTTCTGCCGCTTGCATAGCCGCCCCTACCGCCGTTCAATGTCCTTGTCCTTTGGCTAGTAGGGAGTGATTGTACGTGTACGGCGTTTTCCTGAATCGCACGATCTTGCCGCACAAAGGATTCCTCGGCAAATTGAGCGTTTTGCATGGAGTTTTTCATCGCCCGCGAAGCTGTTGCGCCGGAACCGGCGACCATTCCTAACTGTTCACGACTCAATTCGCTTGCGCGGACAGCGTTATCGGTAGTTGCTCGTAAATCCGTCGAATCGTCCGCCAAAAATGAAGTCAGCGGCGTTAAAATTCCATGTTGTGTTGAAAGCCGCACAAGTTCTTCGGTCAGTTCTTTATTATCGCCTTTCAAATCAAGCTGGTCGATAATTTCGCCGATACGCCGAACCGCCCAAAGCCGCTCAATAAACGAAAACCGCGAGTCGTCGCTCGTTTCGACAAACTCGCCGTCGAATGTGAATGTCTTTTCGTTACTGTCCACTGTTCCGGTCAACGTTACGCTGACGTCGCCGGTTTTGGAATAACGTCCGACAATAATCAGTTGCTCGCCCGCGAATAAATCAAATTCGCTTGCCGGATAAACCTGATTGGTTACGTTGCGATTACCGTCGTTTTCACGAAAAATCGACCATTTTGCGTTGGTCAACACCGGTGCGCTAATCCGCGAATACAAGTTGCTGATTTTTTCCTCAATGTTTTCCGTCGGCAACACGTAATCGCTGATACCGAAATTGCCGCGTGCCAATTTGTCGAGCAATCGGCTGTTCACATCATTGCCGACTCCAAAAACAAACATCCGCGTTTTATTGCTGTTGGACTCAATCGCGTCGACAACGATTTTTGATTCGTCCGTGATTCCCGACGTCGGCTGTCCGTCTGTCAAAAAGATGAGATAACTTGGATGTTCTTTGTCTTTAACCATCGCCAGCGTGGTTTTGATCGCGTCGTGAATGTTCGTTTCGCCGGTTGCGCGAATGCTATCGCAAAAGTCGAGACTTTCCTGTTTCGTTTTGCTGTTGTAATCAATTAAATCTTGTTTGTAAGTACTGACGCCGGAATTGAACGTAATGATATTGAATTTATCGCCCTCGTTAAGTTTGTCGAGAACAAATTTCAGCGATTCGCGGGCTTGTTCGATTTTGTTACCCGACATACTTCCCGAACAATCGAGAACAAAAACAACCGTTTTCGCAATCGGTTTGTTTTTTTCCGATGTGATTTTCGGCGAACTCATCAGCAAAAAGTAGCCGTCTTCGTCGTTTTTAGGACGGTAACTGAGAATCCGTGAACTGATCTCGCCGTTTTGAGTATCAAATAACAATCGAAAATCAGAGTGCGGTACGGTATTTGATTCTTCATATTTGACAACAGCACGCTTTTCGTTGAAACGTTTCACATCAACGCCGTGAGTCGGACTGTAAATATTTTTCAACTCGTCACGCGATTCGATATTGAGTGTAATGGTAATTTTTTCGAGCGGCTTCGAGGTGTATTTTGCTGTTGTAAGCGGGAAAATATAGTCGGTGACGCCGTGTTCCGAGCGTAACAATTGCGTATAGCGTATTGTTACGGTTCGGCTTTCACCTGAAGGAATCGGAAAAACGCTTGTACGGAACATGCCGGTTCCGATCCATTCGAGCAACGCCGGATCGCGGTTAGCTCGCACGATTCTTTCATAAGTAGAACGTGCGGCTTTCGTGTCGAGTAATTTTGCCGGATACTCTTTGCCGTTCACAAGTAACGTCATTTGGTCAATTGCTCCGTTGTAAGGTAGCGGGAAAACAAACGATGTTTCGATGGTGCGATTTGTGGTGTTTGTAAACGTTTGTGAAACGTTGACTTCCGCAATTTGATCCGTCAATTTTCCATCAACGGCGATTTCTTTAATCGCGTAAATCTGGCTGGCATCTACAACCGGCATTGGAATCGGACGCTGCGGAAACATATGGACTCGCGGCAAACGGTCGCTATCAGAAATCAAAAGCCCTTGTGCATGAACCGCTTGTGTCGAAAACATCACGCCCAAAAGAAACACGGCAACGATGATTTTGTGCAGTTGGAAAAATTGATATGTTTTTGACATTTTCTCTCCTAAATTTTGATTGCTTGTTTCGTAAAACAAAACACGTTTTGTTGAACAGATGGAAACCTCTAACATTTTTCAACTACTGATAACACTAAACTTACAAAGAATTTTTATAGAACGTTCCAACATAAATCACTTATCTATCCAATTACGATAAAAGATTTTTGAAAATTCTACATCCTCTGTGGTGAGTTTTTAGAAGCTCCAAGATATAATGGAAGACGAATTTCAAAAGCGAAAAGATTTTTGAAAAAAAAGAATATTTCCAAAAAAGTGGGGTTTCAGCGAGCTAGAACAGCTTGAGTTGAGGCAAGGGCAAATTAACCTGCAACTCACACAATGCACTGAACCCCCCACGGGCCAGTAAGTCAATGTAATAAGCATAAATAATGCCAAACAAAAAGAATTTCAAAAATTAAATTTTATGGTAGTTTGGGATATTTGCATTGATCATATTTTCTCAAAAATCCTCTAATTTTTGTTGGTTGCTGCATTTTGCATCAGTCGGATAAAACAACTTTTGTTGCATTTACGAACATCTGTAGGCGTTCAATGGAGAAAGGCAGTACAAAGTCATAAAATTGACTTTGATTAAAATAGACCTTTTCTCTAACTTCATATCAGGTTGTTTAGGCAAAACAGGTGAATACAAAATAACTGTTTTTTGAATAGTGTTCGGTCTATTGATAGGGTTAGAGAAAAGGTCTAATATTGATTTGCAAGTGACTTGTCGATGCGAAACATCCGGATAGCCCGTCGGCGATCACGGAGGAGTAGCGAGCGTTGATTCTCGCATGGCATGCAAGCCGCCGAAAAATACGGCTATCCACACACTGGTCGGACTGGCTTTTGGCGGAAGCGACAGTGAAGCAAGGCATCGTCAAGAGTATATCCCACAATTGGATATGGCTTTTTTTGATGATTTCGTTTTTTGGTGTCAATATTTGAAACCGCAATAGAAATCAGTGGCGTCAGTTGCCCAAGCCAAATTAATCCGCACAGGGCAACTGCACCGTTACCCGAACGGTTTTAGCATGTCAGCCCTTATTTATCAAGTTTCCCTTAGTAGCCAGCAAAGCCCTCAAACTCGCCCTTATTCCCTTATGTTTTCGAGGATAGATTATTATCAAAATTAAACAAAAAATAAAGGAATAAGGGCGCGCATATGGGTGCAATTCGGAGCTACTAAGGGAATTTTATAAATAAAGACTGAAATAGTGAGATTTTCCGGTAAAATTGATTGTAGTTACCCAGTTTCCGTGCGGATTTATTGGGGTTGGGCAACTGAATAGTTACAGCATTGTGCAAATCAATCCCCTCCCCAAAAATGTGAAATAAACAGAGGAAATTTCGGTTTTCACTGATGTCGTTATACCGTAAAATCCGGTTTGATCTCCATTCAGAAAACCAAAATTTCAAGTACACGGAGTATATCAAAAAACGATGGGGATTGAGCAGAATTAAACACCTTACTAAATTTAAATGAAAAAATGGGAAAAAAGTACAAGCGCCAACATTTTAATAACAACAATGCCTCTCAAGGGAGATTTTTTAGAAACTCCCTTGAGAGGCATTGCAACATCTTGACATGTACTGAAGTAATTCGAGAGGCACTAAATTAAGGTGTGGAAGTGATAAGATCGCGTAAGAAATTTGGGATTTTTTCTTTGGTAACAGAATCTAAAGAATAAGATGGGTGGTTTGATAAATGCGTCATCGTTTTTTGGAAAAAACCAACGACCTTTTTCTCATATTCGTCTCCGGCACATTCTGCCGTTTGCCCGTGTGAGCTGTTGGAAACCAGCCAAACACTCGGACGATGCGGCATTCTACGGCAAAACGCATGAATTTGGTCTACTCGGCAATAGGTATCATTTTTTCCGTGAATGATAAAAATCGGCTGTTGAACAAATTTAACGAGGACTCGCGTACTCACAAAACGACAACCGCACCAATAACCAAGAATCCAACGCCACCATTCAGAGAAGAATAAAATAAATGGGAAAGCTATAGAGAATAACAACGCTTTGAATAAGAGAAAAAAGTATTTTTTCGAGAACTTCGTGCGCCAACTATGACGAACCCGCAATAAAGAAATCCAACAATTTCGTTCAAAAAGCCGCCCTTCCGGAGCTGGGCTATCAAGCACTAATGACGAAATTCGTGAATCTAATCCAGCAACACATGCAGCAACTGTCGCTCCTTTGCTAACTCCCAATAATCCGATTTTTAGGTTTTTGTCGCTATAATTTCGTTTCAAAACATAACTCACTGCCGCTTGAACATCCTCAAGATCAAATTTCGTAATCCAAGGTGTGGGAACGATTTCGTGTGTCATTCTGCTTTCACCGTGATTTCTCATATCAAATGAAAAAACGTCAAAACCAGACCGGAGCAACGAATCGACATGCGAAGAAACACCCCAACGCGACCCGTTCAATTCGTGACAATAAACAATAATGCCTTGTTTATTTTGATCTTTACATAAAAAATAAGAACCTTTTAACACAATTCCATCTTGTGTTGTAAATTCTACATCTTCAGCATCTTGACGCGGTTCGCCTCGCCGTATCGGTAGCCAAGGGGATGTTCCAAACATCTGCGTTGATCGGGAACAAAACGATGTCAGAAACAACCGAGCAACAACCCGGAGCAGTATAAACGTAACAAAACAAACTAAAATAGTAATTACAATGTGATTTGACACACGCTTTTCCACACAAACGAGGAATAGTAAAGCCCGTTTTCAAGTGAAACTCAAAAACTGCGGCGTAAAATCGGACTCAAATGAGCGATTTATGTTTTGGGAGCACATCGCAAATTTGTATTCCCAAAAATTTTTATTTTCAGCACTTGTTTTTATCGGTAACTATTACAAACGACCGAAGAAAAAACACAAGCTGCTTATCATGACGATTGTACCGACTAAACAATAATCACGAAATATTAAAAACACAAAAAAGATATTTTTTCACAATTTATTGCGTTAGTGTCACATCGTTTTCTCAAAGTTCATTTCAGCGAATAAGTGTGATATTTAACAAAAATTTTTTCATAAGACAAGAGCACCTTGCCGCTCATAAGGCGATTTTTTGAAAAATAATTATAGTTTTTTCAAATAAAAATGCCATATCAGCATTTATCCCTTCATTTTACATAAAAAATTTTAAAATAGGATTTTTTTCAAAAAATTTTATCAATATTTGTAAATTAAGGGGTGTCAAAAGTTGAAAAAATGATAAATTATACTGAAATCATCTTGTATAGAGGTCGTTTTTATAATTATACTAGAGTGTCGAAATTAACTACTTACTCAACACTTCCTACCTTAAACCTCTTTTGATTAACGTTATGGGAATTTTAGCAATTCAATATCAAATGGCTTCCGATTCGCCAATTCTTTTGGTACTTAACCGTGAAGAAAAATTTGCTCGTCCGTCGTTGCCGCCGCGAATTCAATCAGGCCGTCCGCGCGTTGTTTGTGGCACTGACCGTAAAGCAGGCGGAACATGGGCGGGCGTCAATCAATATGGACTTTTTGTTGCAGTTATCAATTGTCCCAAACGAAATATTGCACCTGAATTACGTTCACGCGGTATTCTTTGTCGTGAGCTTCTCACCTGCAAAACCGCCGACGAAGCATTAGACAAAGCTTATGGCGAATTGCAAGGCGGTTGTTATGCCGGCGGTAACTTTTTTTGTGTGGATCAGCAAAGCGGCGGAGTCGTTTACGGTGGTGATTATCTTGATACGGAAAAACTGAATCCCGGATTGCATCTCCTTTCGTCTAAACGGCTTAACGATGCTAATGATCCGAGACAGGAATTTGCGAGACGGTTACTAACGTTACAACGTATTGATTCGTCGGTGGCATTTTGGGCAATTGCGAGCCGAACTTTTTCCAGAAAAGCCGATGAAACCGGCAAACGCGGAATTATTATTACCGAGCCGGATTACGGAACAGTTTCTTCTATGTTACTTTCTTTGGCAGAACGTACACCGCGTTCTTTTATGCAATACGCTTCCGGTTCGCCCAATGAAAAATCTTACGAAGATATTTCCGCATTGCTTCGACAGGTTCTTTCAACAGAACGTATTTCTTCGGCACGAAGTACGCCATAATTTAACATGATTTATTACCGTGAATGTACAAATTTTTCTATAGATTTCTGTGTATAACTTGTTTTGTGATAACACTTTTTGTGTGTATGTTGTCGTATTTAATCTTGTTAGTATTCGATCATTCGTGGTTAAATTTTGTTTGTTTTTCTTTTTAAATTTTGAAAAAGATCCGTTTTAAAAATCTTTTTGACGTATCCCCTATCAAATGATAGTATTATGTTATATTGTCTTTTGGTGAAAAATTGCTGGAAAAATTAGGAGACTCTGACATGATACGCACTATTGTTTGTGTTTTTGTTGTTTTGTTGGTCACGCTTTCGACATCCTATACAATGTCGAAATATCAGAACGATCTGGTAAATAAGTCAAATGAATACGTTGATTTAATTAAAAAAATACCGGAAGATATTGGAAATTGGAAACGAGTTTCAGTAAAGCCATTGTTGCCGTCGGAAGCGGAAGAATTGAAAGTTCGTGATGCCGAACATTGGACGTACAAAAATACGAAAAACGATGCTTGGGTTGTTCTTTCTATTTTTGTCGGTCCTACCGGACGTGTCGGAGTTCACACACCAGAACTGTGCCTGGCAGGAGCCGGGTATCAGATAAGTGAAAATCGCGTTCCTGAAAGTTTCAAAATTGTAGACGAACATTCGCAGGCGGATGAAATTTTGGAAGATAAGAGTAATTCTGATGAATTGATAGATCCTCAACAATTCTGGCGAGTTGTGATTACTGATGAAGCAACTCCTAATTTTCAACGGGTTTTTTATTATGCGTTGGGAACCGGAAAAAAATGGTGGGCAGTGAATAATCCCCGATTTGAACTTTCCTCTTA
>JAIRYX010000378.1 GCA_031267635.1 Planctomycetaceae bacterium | reverse complement strand
ATTAATATTCCCGGTCAATATTTTCTTCCGTATCTCAACTCTACTAAAAATTCCGATTTATTGAAATTTTTTAATCCTGAATCTGAATATTTTACAGATTATTCCACTGATGTGGATTTTGTTATTCGTAAGTATCTTGCTGCCGCAATGCAAGATGGTGCAACCGATGAGCAGATTGGCAGGTTGAATGCGGTTTTTGAATCTGTTGTCGGCCTGATGCGCGGCGGAGCCAATGATATTTTCACAACACGTATTGATAAGGGCAACTGGAATCATACCACAGCTTCTCCGGTCACAGCAACTTCGTCTGATGCGAATGTCACATCCACCCGCGACGGAGTGAATGCTAAATACTATATTGTTGTTCCGAATTATACCTCCAACAGAATCACCGGCGGCAACCTTATTCTTGGTATTTGGCGCGAGTTTGATGTGAACGGCACTTATGAAACAGGAACAACAAATGGAGCTGTTACTGTAACCGTACCAATTGGAATCGTAAATAATAATTGGAGTCCGACGCAGCTTCAAACGAATATCTTTAATCTCTTGAACAGCCGAAACCCTGATAATGGAACTTTTGCGGCAAATGATACGAGTAATATTCTTGTGCCAATTTATGGTAACGGCAACTTCTTGAGTATTCCGGCTGCTCAAGTTAATTACTATGCCCCAGGCGAATTTGACTCGCTTTATGGAGATACGCCTTGGGCATTACCATCATATTACTATTCCAGCGCTGAAGGGGACGTCTATGATGGTTATCATGTTTATGAAATCATTTTCACCGGCGCTTCCCATGATTCGTATATTTCAATGGGATGGGCAAACGGAACAACATTGAGCCGCGACCAAATGGACGGAAACGTTTTTGGTAGTAGCGGAATAGATTATTATGTCGAATCTTATGGTTACAGCGGTTCAGCACAAATGAATCCCGGACTTTCCGTATTGCCGAACGGTTCTTATGTTGCGTCGTGGTTTACTAATGTCACTTCAACGAACGGCACGATTGTTGACAGAAAAATCAATTACCGTTATTTCCAGGAATCAACCGATTCGACCGGACCTCACGTGACCGATGTCGTTTTGCCCAACGGCGAATATGTTCCGAATAACGGACACGTGGCTTATAACCTGAACAATCTCGTGGTAACGTTTGACAAAGAACTTCTTGCCAACAGCTCGACCGCTGCGCATAGCGTTACCAACCCCAATAACTGGGCGCTGATGAAAGACGGCGTGGAAGTCAAAGGAGCAATTCAAGAAATTCAATTCGGTATGAATATTGCCCGTGATTTCATTTCCGACGACTCCGAACTTGCGGGCGGCGTTTTGTCGCATGGATCCAATAAATGGGAAGCGGTCATTACGTTCAACACACCGCTTGGTTCGGGATCTTATGAACTGGTGGCAAAAAGTAATATTACCGACACAACCGGCGTGTCGTTTAATAACCTGACAGGAAAATATGTTTATGGAAACGGCAATCCGCTCAGTAGAAACGTAGCGTCTCCTAATGGCGAAAATTTTACTCGTCTCTTTAATATTGTTGCGACCAACGGTTTGTTGACGTTTGCAACAGGAAATGGAACCGGTTCTTACGATGATTTATTGGTCAGCGATATTCAGGGCGAACATTTCACCCGGACGTCAGAAGCGAACAACGAGACAGCCAGTAATCCAACTTCTGTTGCGTGCGACGATCAAGGAAATTTTGTTACGGTTTGGACTGCCGAAGGAAACGGAATTTGGGCGAAAATTTATCGTCAGGAATTTGTCGAAACCGAAAACGGACGCGGAAGCGTTGTTACCGTCTATCGTGAATTTCAAGTGACAAATAACCCAACGGCAACTTACGCATCGGTTGCGATGGACGCGGACGGCGATTTCGTTGTAACGTGGGTTCAAAATAGCATCAATGGAACAGACATTTATGCCAGAGCATACAATGCGAACGGAACGTCGCGCACCGACGAGAACGGAAACGCAATATCCGAATTTAAAGTCAATTCCCACGAGACCGGTATTCATAACTTCCCGGATATTGCGATGGATTCGACCGGCAGTTTTGTCATCACTTGGGAAAGTCTGAATCAGGTAAACAGGAACAGCGGCTACGACATTTATTATCAACGATACGACTCGGCGTGTAACGCACTCGGCGGCACGGACGAAATACAAGCAATCCAATTTGTCGGAAATCCGACAATCGGTAGTACTTTCAGTATTGAATATGAAGGAAGAGTCACCGCCGCAATTCCTATCGGCAGAAATACAACAATTACAGCGGAGTCTATTCAAACCGCGCTCAACTCACTCGGACTGGATGTAGAAGTGCAGGCGTATTCGTCTTCGACAATTCTTGTGCAGTTCGGCGGGCTTTTGAAAGAAAAAAACGTAAGTCAGTTAAATGTGATTTACTATCCCTCGAAATCAACGCAGGCAATCACCGCGTCTACTTTGTCTGACGGAGCAAGCGGTGAATCGCGAGCCAACGATACAACGGTCGGCGATAAACGCTATCCGTCAATTGATATGGCACAAGACGGCAGCTTTATTATCACATGGACGAGCTGGGGACAAGGTAATGACCGTCCTTACGAAACAAATATTTACGCGAAAAACTTTTCACCCAACTCGGCAATTATTTTCTCGCAAGGTTCCCGTCAATTGTCACAGCGTATTCAGGCAATGCAGGCAAGTGAACAGTTGGGGTTAAAAATTGTCAGTGCGGACGCGATTGACAACCACCTGACCGGCGACAATAACTATACGGGCGTTGTGAGAATCACGGCAGGCGACGGTACGAATTTGTGGATGGGATCCGGTTCGCTTCTTGTGAGCGGTTCGCATATTTTGACCGCCGCGCATGTGGTAACAACGGAAACCGGAGATCCCGTTCCTGTCGAAGATATATTGGTTACGTTTGTTCTTCCAAGCGGTAACGTAACTTACAAAGTTTCACAAAACTCTGTTCATCCAGATTACGCAGGCGATCCTTCGTCTCAAACTGACCTTGCGGTTTTAACGTTGGAAACTATCGCTCCTGCAGAAGCGGAACGTTACGACATTTATCGCGGCAACGAAGAAATCGGTTCGGTGTTCGAGGTTGTCGGCTTCGGAACAACCGGAACAGGAACAACCGGAAATATAGGTCCCGCCGGAACTCGTCACGAAGGACAAAATAAGTACGAAGCGTTAGGATCGATTTTCGGAATTGAATATTCGGAAAATACATTGGTTTACGATTTTGACGACGGCACATCGACACACGACGCATTAGGCATTTATTTCAACATTCGTGATACCGGATTGAATGCGGCATACGAAGCGACTTCTGCGCAAGGCGATTCCGGTGGTCCCGGATTTATTTCGGGGAAAATCGCGGGCGTTGTCAGCTATGGCGGCCCGATGTACGAAAATTCCAAAGCGGATATTGACTCGCTTATGAACTGCTCTTTCGGTGAATTTTCCGTAGATGTGCGCGTTTCGGCGTATGGTGATTGGATTGACACGATTGTTGCAACAGGAACCGCCGAATATCTTGTCAACGAAACGGAAATCGGAAATCAAATGTGGTCGGACGTGGCAATCAGCATGACCAACGAAGTGATTTTTACATGGACGAGTTTCGGTCAAGACAGTGCGGGCGATGGACCCGGCGGTACGGTTAATGGTCTTGCCGGAGTTTACGCACGGCGTTTTAACATTGACGGAACGCCGGTTGTCGGTTCTATCGGCGGCGTTGTTGTTACGCCTCCTCCAGACGACACTGACACTCCTGATCCTGGTGACGAGGTTCCCCCTGACGATCCTCCTAGTGACGACGAACCTAACGCTCCGAACGCGGAGGGAGATGAGGATGAGCCGCCTACAACTTATATTGTAGGCAGCGTTTCACTCGGCGGAGAATTTCTTGTCAACGATGTGATCACGGATAATCAATGGTATTCGTCTGTTTCAATAGCGAATAATGGCGATTTTATGATCGTTTGGGAAAGCAAACAAGACGCCAATCAGATTCAAAAACAATTGCCTGATACCGGTCACGGAGCCGGCGGCGTAACAACGGAAACCGTAATTGATTATGGAGTTTACGGAAAACGCTATACAAGTTTGGCAACGTTGATGCAGTCGAGGGACAATACCAATAATGTGCAGTACGGGATTCCCGATGAAACCCGTTACGTTCCGGGTTACGGCTATGTCGGAATGCATGGAGAATTTGGACGCGAATTTCGCATCAATAAAGACAATGTTTATCTCGATCAAACCGGCGCGACCGTGACGTTGAATGCAAACGGCGACGCAATCGTTGTATTTCAAGGCGAAACCGAAACTTCATCAAACGGTTACCACAACAACGTTTATTACCGTGTCATTCCGCGTGCGTCGGATACCGCCGGTCCTATCATTACGGAAACCGTTGTGGTCGCCAATATACCGCTTGACGCAAACGGCAAACCGATTACGGGGACTGACGCCGAATTGCAATACGACGCAAACGGTCAATTGATGACGCGCGAAAACGATCTTTTGAGCATTCAAGACGGTAGCGTAATTTACGGTTTAACGACGCGAATGATTGTTACGTTCAGCGAAGAAATGTACAACGCTTACATTCAATCGCCGCAAAGTATTTTGAATCCGGCAAACTGGCAATTACAACGTAACGGCGTTGATGTTTACGGAATCATTTCCAAAATTGACTTTGGTAAGGATAAAACGTATGAACTTGGTCTGGTCTCCAATAAGACCGGAAAATGGGAAGCCGTTATTACCTTTGATATGGATACTCAAGAATTAGGCAATCAGCCGTTGACGTCAGGAAGGTATAAACTGACGATTAGGGAAAACGCAACAGATAACGATCTCAATAAACTGGACGGCGATTATTCCGGCTTGGCGGGCGGTAATTTCACTCGGGAATTTATCGTGGTTGCTCCTTTAGCGTCGAACGAGAAATTGCCGGTTGTCGATGAAGAACGTCCTGACAATATTCCAGATACTCCGGATCCCCTTGCGTTCGATGCGGCAGAACTGGGAGACGATAAACCGGCAATCGCGTCTGCGGAAGACGGTTCGTTTGTCGTGGTCAGCGTGCATTACGCTTTTGTCGGTACGGAAGATTTCCCCGGCTCTTCGACAGAACCTTGGAATCCCAATTATCCGACTACGGTCGATGAGAACGGTATTCTTACGATAAGAATCGGAAATATCGTGATGCAGCGTTTTGATAAAAACGGGAATAAGATCGGCACGACAAAAATTGTCAATAATTACATGAATGGCGATCAGTCGAATCCCGATATTGCGATGGATAGTTACGGTAATACCGCGATTGTCTGGAACGGCGCCGGTCCCACCAGTAACTCCGGCGTTTTTCTCCGTATTTATGACGCTTACGGCGAACCGCTTATTGATCAACTTATGGTAAACGCCAGCTCTTCAGCGCAATGTCTTTCTCCCAAAGTGGCGTATGATGAATCTGGGAATATTTTCGTAACATGGATTGAATACAATGCCGCAACAAAATCCAACGTGATGAAAGGGCGAGTATTCACGGCGGACGGAACGCTTCAACAAACGTCGCTTGATTCGCAACTGAACGTACTGCCCGGACAAATCAAGAACCGGACAAGAGGAACGGAAGAATTTGTCGTCGTTTCAGAAAATGGACGCGATGTTGTCGCTTACGATATTGCGTTTGACAACAACAGCAATTTGGTACTCACGTGGCAAATGCACAATCCGAGTTCCAATAGCGAAGACATTTACGCGAAAGTATTGAAATACGAAAATAACACGCTTAAATCCACAAATGTCGGAACGTTTATTGTCAACACTTATACAACAGGAAGGCAATTCAATCCGACAATTGCGGTCTCCGATTCGGGAACGTTTGTCGTAACGTGGACAAGCGACAACAATTCGGCGACCAGTTACGGACAATACGAAATTTTCGCACGGCGGTTTAATACGACAACCGGCGCTGCGCTTTCGATTCTCGGAACAACGGCGGATGCGCTGATCAATACGCGGACAATTTACTCGCAGGAATATTCCGACGTTTCGATGTCGTCGAACGGTAACTTTGTGATTACGTGGACTTCGTATGATCAGGAACCGAATAACTTTGATCCTGTCAATCGTCTCGTGGCGCACGATAAAGGTACGTTTGCCAGAGTGTTTTCCAATGATGGAACAGACCTGATAGAACAATATGTTCCGTTGGAGTCGTCTGAACCGGGTTACGAGTGGAAAGAATTTCGGTTGAACAATACAACGCTTGGAAATCAACAATATTCTGTCGCTACGATAGATAATAACGGAATGTCGTTTGCGTGGGTTGGACAAATCGAATCGCTAATCGCTGTCGGAGAGGTCAATGATCAAGGTCAGCAGGCAGCGATTATTTATAACACGTCTGGTGTGTTCACGCGAACTTACCGCGTTGGTGCGGCGGATGGGGAGCAAGGTATTTCCGGTAAGACAAAATACTCGAAAATTCAAACAACCGGCGGCGGCGGTTACGTTGGTCAAAGTCTGACAACATTCAAATACGAATCGCTTGACGCGGCGTTTATTGAAGGAACGAACGGCAACGACGTATTTGAAGTCACCGTAACGCAATCCGGTACGGTACAGGTGAAAGTCAACGGCGTAACAAAATCCGTTGCCGCAAACATCAAAGATTTGCAAATCGACGGACTTGGCGGAAACGACAAAATCATTTTCACCACGCCGAACGAAAACAATACGGCGTTAGTAAACGCCGGAGAAAGTCGCGTGTCGGTTTACGTGGGTGACAATTCGTTGACGTTATCGGCTCTCAATGTCGAATCCGCAGAACTCAATGTCGGCGGAACAAACAACTACGTTAATGTTCTCGCGGCTGGAAACGATACGCTGGAACTCAATCCCGGAAGTTTCAAATTGCTTGGCGCCGGTTTCGGCTATATCGGTAACGGTTTTGGAAATATAACGGCAACCGGAAAAACCAATTCGCAACTCTCGCTGTATGACTCCGTAGGAGACGACGCTTTAACGCTTTCGACAGGAAAAGCCGTGATGAAAGGCGAGAATTATTCCAATACGGCAACCGGCTTCAATCGTATTACCGCTTATTCTTCCTTCGGAAACGACAAAGCCGTGTTGAACGGAACCGCCGGAAACGATTCTTTGTACGTTTCGCCTTACGGCGTGTCGCTTGTGGCGGGAAGTTCGAGAAACAGCGTGATTGGATACAACAATGTTCTTGTGGAAGGCAATGGCGGCGTGGACAGCGCGGCGTTTGTCGGATCGAAATACTCCGACCAATTCACCGGAACTTCGATTTATGCCGAAGCGATTTACGGAACCGGCGGAAAAGTCGGCGTTTACAATTACAGCAATTTTACATACAACGGACAAGGCGGCAACGACCTCGTTTCCTTGACTGATGTGAATTACAAATCAAGCGGCGGAAACCGCTGGGAATACGGTAGCAAATCGCAATCTTATGTGCTTGAAAATGTCAGCGATGTGCGCGTGATTGTTGAAGTCAGCCGCGTAACTTCTTCGCAACCGCAACAAGCGGCAGCGTTGGCGGCAGACAGCAATGATGATTTGTATCAACTATTAGCGGCAGATAACCTCAATTCTTCCAAGCCGGAAAACTCGAATGTTGAGAGTAATGAATTGGACGTTGATTATCTCCTCAAAACCGGCGCGCTGGATATTTGATTTTGATTTGGAGGTTTCGCTGAAACGCGAGTGGTATGCCGTACACAAACGCGGTACAATCGCACGGCATTTTATCGTAAGATAAAATGCCGTTTTTTAGCGACTCGCTCATGTGACGCAAGAGTCCGTATTCCGTCGTCCCGTTAGTGACTCAATGTTGATAGAAAATAACGCAACTATTCAGCCGCTCCAACCCAATAGATCCGCACTGGGCGTCTGAATCGTTATCCGAAAGATTTTAGAGAAATTCTAAAAACCTCTCCCAAATATTCGTAAGCCCTTATTTTTTAATGGTCACATGTGCTGAAAATGAGGTTTTTAGAAGTTTCCCTAACTAGAAAACTCATCCCTTTTTGAATGTTTTAATCTTATCTCAATACCCCAAATGATTGTTTTTGTTTTTCTATTTTACTTATTTTAATGCCGTATAAGTCAAATTTTCAGAAATATCCTTATAATTTGCATTCTGAAGTCATTTATCTCTCAACTGTTGAAGTCGATATGTCCGATACCACCACTACAGCCGTAATGTACGGTAGATGCCTGCAAAGCGTCATAGCCGTACAAACTAACAATTTAGGATGATTCAGATTCAACGAGGTGGGTAGAAGAACATGTCGCTTACCAACATGAAAACATTTTTGAGAGGTCTGTTGCTATTTTTAGCAATGATTGATTGCAGCACTGCCTTTGCACAAGTTTCACAGATGAGACTTTGGGCTCCAGTGAGGAGCGAACAATTTGGCGGAAACGCACGCCTTCGCGATGGAATGTGGGGGGAAGTCAGCTATAACTACATGCTGATTACCAAAGGAAAAAATACAACGATTGGGTGGGTTGCTGATCAAGGGCTTCAAAACACCTATTTTACCGGCACGTCATTTAATCAACGAACCAATAATATGACCACCGGCTCGTTGGGAAATAATTTCAACAGCGGGGTAACGTTACGGTTAGGAAACTTTAGCGGACATCATGGTTGGGAAATTGCCTCTACCATCATGCAGTCTCAACGAGATTCCTATGAAGGCGTGAATGGAACGATGGATATTCAAGAGGATTCTCAAGCTCTCTTCACGGCTACGCCGAAATCGGGGTATGCGTATTATTATAAAGGCACTACTATCCCCCAAGCTTTTGAGTCATTCAACGGGCAGAGTCACAACGTCGGCTTTTTTTGGGGATGGTACGCTGTTAACCCTAGTCAAGTTAATTGGATACTAGCGGATCCGCCAGAGACTGTTGACGTTGTCGCTCCGATGCCTTTGAATTTTGATCTGTATAAAATTGACTCAAAGCTCAGCCATTGGGATATTCAGGCAAACTATATTTTCCGCAGTCACGCAACCCGTCTTGGCTTTTTAGAGTTCACCGGCGGCGTGCGGTATTTGGAATTAGACGATAATTTATCCTTTACCGGATGGGGATCAATGTGGAATAGTTACGTCGAAGAAGAGACTGATTCATCAAGTACTGACACAGACAATAATAATTATGTTGCGGAAACATCACCCTATCAACTAAAATCTGATACGCACTGGCACTTCACAGCCGACAACCATTTAATCGGACCTCAAGTAGGAATTCGGCTTATCAGAAAAACAGCCGGACGTTGGTCATTAACCGCCGATTCCAAGTTCTTTGCCGGTTTTAATACGCAAAATGTGAGAAGCCGCGGAAATATCGGAGCAAGCAATTATATTTCTACTACGGATGAGACCAATAACAATGACAATAATACGAATACAATCCCAACACTGGTTCCGATAGGATTCATCAACGGCGGAAAAGAATTTAATTATCGAAAAACCTTGATGGATTTTTCGCCCGGCGTTGAACTGGCACTCAAAGCAAGTTGGCAATTTACCGACGCAATCGCATTGCAAGCCGGTTATCAAGGAATGTGGATTGACAATACGGCAAGAGCGTCTCTTGTCAACAAGTATGCGATTGATCACACGGGAAACATTTTCGGGATCAATGACAAAGTAACGCAATCGACTTGGATTCACGGAGTCAACATAGGTATTGTCATCAATCGTTAAATGCTCATCCGAAATTCTACGGAATAATAAAATTTAGTGAATCATCAAAGAATAAAATGAATTACGGCTAAAACGACGCTTTGCAGGAAGCGTCGTTTTTTAATGGAACTACTCAATTTCCCTTGATATGAAAATGTCAAATTTATAAGTCTTTTACGTTGAAAAATGCCAAGTGAAATTGCGAGACTTTGTACTACAGTCAATATTTACCGGAAAATGATACAGTTGCCGTGCGACGGTAAAAAGCGGTTGTTGCATTACAAAATTTCTGTTATAATGTCGGCATTGTGCTAAAAGTATTCTACCGCTTTGAAAATTTTTCATAAATTGCCATGCTGAAATTGAGACTCCTTTTTGCTATTCCGACAATTCTTGTTCTTCTCGCGCTCGCTTTCCTTGACAACATGCTCCCGATCAAAGGAGCCGCACTCATGCCCGTATTACTTATCAGCATCGTGCTTGTCAGTAAAGAATTGCTCGACCTTTTTGCGGAAGGCGGATTGCACCCGCGCCGTTCGACCGTTTATCTCGGTTCGTTGCTGATGGCTCTTTGTTGCTGGGGAATTTGCGTGGGACATGATCGCGCTATCACAACCTTGCCGACGCTTTCTCAAAGCGATTCGCAAGAAGATGTCGTTGCGTTGCACTGGGCGGCGGGAGCGGCGATGGGAATACTTTTTACATTTGCGGGCGGCATTTTGATTGCGTTTTCCGGCGAAATGTGGAGATATAAACGTCCCGGCGGCGTTACTATTAACCTTGCCGGAGCGGTGTTTATGATGGGCTATCTCGGTTTGTTGTCCTGCTTTATTATTCTTCTGCGAATGACTTACGGATTACTGCCGTTGCTGACAATGATCGCGATTGTCAAGATGAACGACGCCGGCGCTTATACGATAGGAAGAATTTTCGGACGGCATAAAATGGCGCCGGAATTGAGTCCGAAAAAAACGGTTGAAGGCGGGATCGGCGGCGTAATTTTTGCCATATTTGCATCGTGGTTTTGCTTTTGTATTCTTAATGCGGCGGAATCAATCGTAAGAAATTGGTTTTTCTTCGGATTAGTGATTGCGATAAGCGGCTCGCTGGGCGATCTTGCCGCTTCGCTCATCAAACGCGACGTCGGCAAAAAAGATTCCGGCTCATTAATTCCGGGATTTGGCGGTTTTCTTGATCTTTTTGATTCGCTAATTCTCGCCGCGCCGGTTGCGTTTTTTTGGTGGACATTTTGTGTTAGTCGATGAATAAAACTACGGATAACTATTCAGTTGCCCAAGCCAAATACATCCGCACGGTAGCTAGGTAACTGAATAGTTACGAAAATTCGTTTTTGTAAGACAATGTTCCTCTTGTCCTTAACGTTCTTCCTTGCTTTCATGAAAATCGAAACTCAAAGCGTGATTCGACCAATGCCGAGGACTCATGTCAAAATTCGATTGACCGCATTGACAAACGCGATTGCGCTGGCTTCAAAAATATCGGTGGAAACGCCTTGACCGCGCTCGTTGCGTCCGCTGTTGTCCACGTAAACGGACACTTCTCCTTGTGCGTCAGAGCCGTCGGTAACGCTACGGATCGTGTATTCCAAACATTGCATCTTTATATTCGTCAGCTTGCAGACCGCAAGGAACATCGCGTCCACCGGACCGTCAAACGGTGCGTCGAACGGACCGTCCGCCGCCGAAATAGATTGCCGGAATGTTTCACCGCCGCGTTTGAGCGTCAGCGTCAATTTCGGTGTTTGCCCCGTTTTACACGTCAATTCATACGAAACAAATTCCCAAGTCATCGTCGTTTTCTGCTGCACCCGCTGTTCGATAATCGCAACAAGGTCTGCGTCGTAAACTTCTTTTTTACGGTCGGCAAGCCGCTTAAACTCGGCGAAGACAACATCGACTTGTTCCGGCGTCAACTCATGTCCGAGAGAACGCACACGGTCAATCAACGCCGCGCGTCCGCTATGTTTACCTAATACTAAATCGCTTTTCTGAAAGCCAACGTCTTCCGGCGTCATAATTTCATACGTGGAAGGATTTTTCAACATGCCGTCCTGATGAACGCCCGACTCGTGCGCGAATGCGTTTTGACCGACAATCGCCTTATTGCGCGGCACGCGAAGTCCGGTAATGGTCGATACCAAATGACTCACCGGCACAAGGCGGCTGGTAATAATATTTGTCCGCGTTTGGAAACAGTCGGAGCGAGTTTTCATTGCCATCACGACTTCCTCCAACGCGCAATTTCCAGCGCGTTCCCCTAACCCGTTAATCGTACATTCAATCTGTCCCGCACCCGCCATAACCGCCGCTAAACTATTCGCGGTTGCCATGCCGAGATCGTTATGACAATGAACGCTTAATACGGTTTTGGCGATGTTCGGAACTCGCATGACAAGCGATTTGACCCGTTCATACATTTCCGGCGGCGTGGTGTAGCCGACCGTATCAGGAATATTGATCGAAGTCGCGCCGGCGTGAATGACCGCTTCTACGATTTTGCACAAAAAATCAATTTCCGTGCGCGAAGCGTCTTCGGGCGAAAATTCAACTTTCGGGGTCAACGTTTTGGCAAACGCGACCGTTTCAACCGCCATTTCGAGAAGCTGGTCGGGCGATTTTCGCAATTTGTGTTCCCGATGAATCGGGCTGGTGGCAAGAAAAATGTGGATTCGCGGCTGTTCCGCATGTTTTAACGCCTCCCATGCGGCAATAATATCTTCCTTGCGACTGCGTGCCAAACCGCAAACTTCTACGCCTCGTACCACTTCAGCGACTTTTTGCACCGCCTCAAAATCACCGGGCGATGAAATGGGGAAACCGGCTTCAATCACGTCCACTCCAAGTTCCACAAGCGCCTGCGCCACTTCAAGCTTTTCGGCAAGATTCATGCTTGCTCCAGGCGACTGTTCGCCGTCGCGCAACGTGGTGTCAAAAATAGTAACTTGTCTCAATTCGTCCGAAGACATGATTTTCTCCTGAGCTTCTCAATTCTAATGGATGTTGATGTTGAAATTTTTGTAACCGCTCGTAGTCAATGTTGGCAAGATATTTTTTAACATGAAGGCAACTTGCTACAAACTTCATTTATACCTAATTTTCTTAACAAAACAACCTCTGTAGCAAATGAATCCCCCCGCACCGCACTGGGCAACTACATCGTTATCCGAACGGCTTTATCATTGCAGCCCTTATTTATCAAGTTCCCCTTCGTAGCCAACGCCTCCCTAAACTCGTTCTTATTCCCTTCCTTACTCATGCTACGCACGCTAATTAAACTCTTTGTCTAATTCACAGCGTCCGGGTTATAATTCAAAGCTGTCGAGGTGTTTCCCGGACATCTCGCGGTCTTTACCAAAGCCGTCGGGAATCCGTCGGGAATATCCGAAAACGTTTTCTGGAACGCCCGAAACGATTTTGGGGTGCACCACGGAGCTTTTGGGGGGTACCACAGAGCGTTCGGGGTGTACCACGGAGCGTTCGGGGTGTACCACGAAACTTTCGGGGTGCACCCCAGAGCTGTCGTGGTCTTTACCGAAACTTTCGGGGAACGTTCTTTTTGGTTTTCGGTACTCGCTCAAAGGGACGCGAGGGACGTCAGAGACAACAGGGATTCACGTAGGGAAACTTCTAAAAAACTCATTTACAACAAATATGACCGTTGAAAAATAAGGGCTTACGAATATTTGGAAGAGGTTTTTAGAAATTCACGTAGGGGTAAAAAATTTTTTGCCCCTGCATTTGGGGCTTGCTCTTTCTGATTTTGGACGCTCTTTGGGGAATTTCGGATCAATTTGGGATATGCTTGGATAACTCATGCGTAACATGAGTTCCTTATTATTATTGGAAATACAGCGATTGTCAACGTCCTGTGTGATGAGCCGGCGTTAAAGCAGCTCGTTATACAATCCCAAAATTTCGCGGCGAAGGATTTCCGGTGAGAAAAATTGTAAAACGCGGTTTCTGCCGGCGTTTCCCATTTCGGCACGACGCTCCGGCGAGTTGATGAGCAAGCGGATTTGTTCGGCGAGTTGTTCCGCGTTATTAACCGGCACAAGGAGTCCGGTTTCGCCGCCAATGACCGAATCGATTGCACCGATTGCTGTTGTCGTTATCACCGGAAGACGCATCGCCGACGCTTCCAGTATCGTGTTCGGAAAACCTTCCCGCCATGTCGGAAGGACGAAAATATCCGCCGTTTGGTATGCCGACCGCAAGTCGGAGAGCCAATCCAACGTGTGAATGCGAGGGTGATTCCGAATCGTTTCACGAGTCGTTTCGCCGACGTCGCTTGCCGATTCTTCATGTCCGACCAACACCAAATGCCATTGTTCGTTGTGATGAGGATTGTCTGGCTTATCAGAATCGCCGGATTCGGCTTCCGATGCAATCTTTGTAAACGCTTGAACAAGTTCAACGATTCCTTTATCTTTCCTCTGTCGTCCGGCAAATAGGATCACGCGATCACTTTCGGACAATCCGCATTGCCGCCGTAAATTTTTGACGCTTTCTTCCGGTACAAGATTTCGGTCAAAGAATGCCGCGTCGCATCCCTGACTGCTACCGTTTCCGAGAACCGTCAATGTTTGCGGCGTTCCGATCTTGTCTTTAAGCATCGCGCCACGCAATGAATGCGAAACGACAACCACGCGGCGGCAAAGAAAACAGGAAAGACGGTCAAGAGCCGCGAAAATACGGCGTTTCCAGCCGGTTGCGTTTTCGTAAACACGTCCGCGAATCGTAACGACGCGGTTCGGATGACATGCGAACAACGCGGCGAGCGGCACAAGTAGTACCGCTTTCGGATTGGATGCATGAATGACGTCAAAACGGTTACGAAGAAAAAAAATCCAGAGCCGGAATAAGCACCAGAAATCGCGGAACAAATTCGGGTTGCGGGAAATCGGAACCGCAACCATTTTCACGCCGAGTTGTTGCAACTTGGCGTAATAGTCATCTTGTCCGAACCCCGGTTGGTCGGCGGAGGTTACGCCGGTCACCTCCCAACCGTCCGCCAATAACGCCGGTATCAGCGAGCGGTTGAAAAGATACATCAACGCCGGAGCTGTCGCAACAAGACAAATTTTTTTATTCATTGTGGAAGAAACAAAAAAAATCAAATTTCACGAAAAATGAAACCCATTCATTTCAAAACGACCATACGACCATTATATAACAGACCACAGTGTAATCGTCAAGTTTGTTACGTCAAGACCGTACAAGTTATGTTGTCTTTTCCAATCCTTTCGCATCGACTAACTAACTCATGTTACGTACCTGGTTGCATCACACCAAGGAGTAGATATTACATCTGGATACTAGAATATATAGTGATAGCAAAGCGGGAGAAATGTACGTTTTGTGTTGTCCTTGTTTTCAACTTTACTCAAACTTAACCGAAAAATGTAAAACCTGCATTCTCGTGAAGAGTATACATTCCACGATAAGAAATTACCATTTTATTCGTTACTGAACTGCTAAAAACTTCATTTTCAACAAATGTTACCGTTAAAAATAAGGGAATAATGGCGGCAGTAGTAAAATCTTTCGGATCACCAGACAACGGAGATGTTGTCATTAAGATTGTTTCTCAATACGGATTTATTTGGCTTGGGAAACTGAAGAGTTACAGTATTTTATAAATCCATTCCTCTCCAAAATGTAAAATGAACAGAATACTTTCCGGGGAAATTGACTGTATACTATTCAGTTGCCCTGTGCGGATTTATTGGGCTTGAGCGACTGAATAGTTACCGTTTTTTCTTTTCAAGCATTTGAAATAATCAGCAAAATTACAAAGAACTACTTTCACCGCCGTTCATGGAACCATAAGCTCCCCAAACGCCGAATGGCGAAATTCCGCTTGACACGGGGTGAACTGTAGCGTCCAATGTTCCTGTTGTTACTGCGTTAATCGTGTCGCTGATAAATTGAACACTTCCGTCGCCCAAAGCTGCATTGATGCCGCCCGTGTGCATACTCGACGCCGCGCTCATTTGTCGGCGACCATAATCGTAAGTTGTATGAGAAATGCAACTTGCCGAGTTCGGCGGCAAAATCGTTGCGAAATTCGATGGTCCGCGTCCATCCGCCCATCGTGTTCCAAAATGATTTGTTGCGGCTGTTCCAACGTATTTTTTCTTGGAACCGCCGGATGCAGGATCAATCTGTTGTAAACATGTATAAGGAACAACAGCGATTCCGCCGGCTGTCGCGGTATCATCAGCATTATTCACGCCGGAACCTTCGCCGTT
>JAIRYX010000372.1 GCA_031267635.1 Planctomycetaceae bacterium | reverse complement strand
AAACCATACCGGAAATAATAAAAAATGAACAAAAAAATGCAATACCAAAATATCTAAACAATAATTTCCCCGACTATACTACGCAATCGATATATATTGCCAAAACTTGTGTTAATACTTTTGTTTAGAAGTTCCCTATAATTATACATACAACAAATAATAAAAAGGTGTAGTAAATGATGTTAGCCCAATTCGGAAACGTTTTTTGCAATAAAGATATAGGAAAGGTGATGAAATCAAAATCATTATCATTAATAATTTCATTGTCTTTACATTGGTAATGATTAGAACCGTTGACAAAATAAAGAGTAGTATTTTTCTTAGCCAATTATCTATAGGCAACATTATTATCCTCTCACACATTAAACTTAGGTAGATATCCACATTATTGACTATAAATGTACTTATATTTATTTGGTGGTTTCATTTTCAACTATGATTGTAAGAGTTTCAGTTTGCGGTTTTGGTTCTGCCCAGAAATCCGCCAATGTAACTTTTTCTTTGGTTAATTTTGTTGTGAAAAAGAATTGATACCATTCCGCAAACCAAACCCGTTTTCCAATTCGTGTGTACCATTTCATTGCGTTCCGTAATCTTACGTCTTTTTGAAATAGCAGCCGGTACAACGCCTTTGGGCGTGCTTGCATTGTTACTTCGATCAATTTTGAACACAAAAAAATAAGCCATGCCGGCAGATGCTTATTGGCAAGTACCTGATGTTTGTAATCCCATTTGCGTTGATCTGTCAAAATAATTTCCTTGTGTTTTATTTCGTCAAATAACGGAGTCCAACGATGAGGTGTTACGAAAAGTAGTTGAATCTGATCGGGATCATAAAGCAAAAGTTGTTTCAGACTCCGGTAAAAATCACCAATGGTCTCGTCCCCAAAACCAATGACATAAGTTGCCATCGATAAAATTCCATGTTTTCGCAACAATTGAATCGCTTCTCTATCTTTGGTAACCGTTCCCGCTTTATTGATTTTTCTGATAACCGACTCGTCATAATTTTCAATTCCCAGTAAAAAACGTTCAAATCCCGCTTTTTTGTACAGATGCAAAATATCCGCATCCCGAACAATATTATCAGTCCTGATAGAACCGACCAAAATCAAAGGCAGATTTTTTGTAATCAATACTTCAAGAAATTCTTTCCAAACATCGGGATGTGAAGACATGTTTTCGTCCGCAAAATTGAAAACTTCAACACCGTATTTTTTGTGTAACATTTCTAACTCGTCCGCAAATTTCTGCGGATTCCGATGCCGCCACTTTTGCCAGAACAAACTCTGACCGCAATAAACACACGGATAAGGACAACCTCTTGAGAATTGAACGACAGCGGCTTTACGTTGCCCCCAATAAGTGTAGCGGTAATTGTCCATCAATTCCCACGCGATACGATAATTATCAAGATCAGTAATCAATTCCGCCGAAGCTGTCTTGACTGGATTACCGTTCAACCGGTAAGCAATCCCACGTACATTGTCCGGCGATTGCTGATGTTCAAGAACCGTGATCAAATTCAGACATGTCGCCTCGCCCTCGCCGCAAACAATATAATCAATTTGCGGATTATTGCACAAAATTTCTCCCCAATGAAACGTGGGAAAAACACCGCCAATAATAATTTTTATCGTACTGTTTTTTTGACGAACAAATTTTGTAATCTCGTTAATAACCGGTTGTGCCGACGTAGAACCGGAATGACCTAATAAAAGAAAATCGGGATTTTGCAGAATAATTTCCGAAACAATTTTGTCGATACACAAATTATCGTAATCAGCATCCAATAATTGAACGTTATATCCGGCATCAATCAACGGTCCCGCAATACATAATAATCCTAACGGCGGCAAATGTTCTCCTGCCAAACGGCTGCCAATTGCCCAATGAGGCGGATTCACAATTAAAATTCTCATGCTGATTAAAAATAAATTTTATTGTATATTTTCAACACCCGACTACCGTTACATCGCCTTCGACATTCCACGTAATTCGTTCGTCCCAAGATAATTTTTTGTCCGGCGAACGACGATCAAATATTAAAAGATAACACGGAACATTTTTACCAACCTTGTCCCGATACGAAAGAATCTGTTCGATACCTTCTTCACGAACTTCACTCGGCGTATCATAATCGTGAATCAATTTAACCTCAATAATATTTTGAGTATTTTTGTACTCAATAAACAAATCCATTCGCCCGCGTCCCGCTGCATATTCACGTTCAACATTGCCTTCGCCGTTAGTGATTCGTTGCAAAAATGCCATCACAAGTAAATGCGGAAACGCTTCCGTATAATCAGATTTCGATTCCCAAATTTCAGAATGCCGCCGCCAAAATTTTTGAAACTCCTTCAACAACGAATCCATATCCAACGTTCCGTCCGGCTTTTGCCAACGAAAATTATCCCGTTTGGGCATCATTGCTTGCTCATTGTACGAAAGTTCTCTTGCCAAGACTTCGCGATAGATCGGATTCGCAACAGTCAACTCACCATTATTGTTCGACACCAACCCCAAATCTAAACAAACACGAAACGCATCACTCGTCACTAAACCCGCTGCATATTCACCCGTGATCAATTTCTCAATCACATAACGAACTTGCGGGTCACGCAAACGATAATAAAGCGAATCCAAATGTGTTTCACGTGCCAGCACCATTTGTTCGCGGGCTAGGATAATGTGGTCTTGAGTTACGGTAGCATAATTTTCGTAGTCAAGCACTCGCATTGTTGCACGCATAAACAAGGAATTGACAAGCCAAGGTTGCCCTTTTGATTGTTCCCAAACGTAATCAAGAGCTTCCGGTGTGATTTG
>JAIRYX010000334.1 GCA_031267635.1 Planctomycetaceae bacterium | reverse complement strand
AAAAAATGCAATACCAAAATATCTAAACAATAATTTCCCCGACTATACTACGCAATCGATATATATTGCCAAAACTTGTGTTAATACTTTTGCTTCTAAAAACCCCACTTTCAACAAATCTTACCATTGAAAAATAAGGACTTGCTGAGGTTGGGAAGAGGTTTTTAGAAGTTCCCTAAAGAACATCAAAACACAATCGAAGATTTTAAAATTTCAATCCTTGTGTCACGTTAGTCCAATGCGCCTTTAGTAGCATGAAATGTTCGTAATTTGCGACTTTATGCCTTTATTTTACAAGAACGAACATAAAGGCATAAAGAAAGATTTCGAGAGCCAATTGGTGCTACTAAAGGCGTGTGTACTGACATGGAGCGAGAAAAGATGGGGGTAAAAAGTTACCAACCGTTTTGGTGATTTTATTTCTGGGCGATGCCTAAGGGGATTTACGCGGAATTTTACTGCGTGAATCTTTGCTATCAGCGTTATCGACGTGCCAAAAATTTAATCGACTGAATAGTTACAGTGCATTTTCTAGCCGTTTGCAGTATGCCTCCAAAGTTCCTCTTGTTCTTAACGTCCGTTGTTTAACGAATGCCAGATTTTCAAGCGGGAGAAGTTTACTCACGTCAACGGCATAAGGATGTACGTGTAATCGTCGTCTGTTTTGAAGACAATCGGACCGTCGTTGGCGACATAAACGTCGATTGTTTTTTCCGATGGTAAGACGCGCAAAAAGTCAATCAGATATGCCGGGTCAAGTTTGACGTTGCAAGGTTGCCCCTGATACGCAACCGGCATTTCAATGACCGATTCACCGATTTCCGCACCTTGCGCCTGCAACACGAGTTTTCCTTCGCTGAATTGGAAAATAACGCCCGGTTGTTTTTCCGACGTAACAATCGCCGCCTGACGCACCGCCGAATAAAATCCGCCGACCGGAAGCGGAACGCAAATTCTGTCGCTTACGTCCGGCATAATATTCCGCCATTTGGGAAAACGACCTTCAATCAGACGTGTAAACAATGTCGTGTTTTGCGAATTTGCCAGCATACGGTTGGAACTCATGTTGATTTTTATTGTCGGCGATTCGTCTGCTGTGGCTTTTTCGACCAAACTCAACGCACGCGGCGGCACGATAGCGGTTCCTTCGGAGAGATGTCCGCCAATCGACGACGCGCTGATTTCTTGACACGCCAGCCGCCGACCGTCAGTTGCCACGCCGATAATTTTGTTGTCCAACATTTCAAGCAATACGCCGCCGAGTGCATAACGCGAACTTTCCGTTTCCGTCGCAAAAGCCGTCCGTTTGACTAATTCGCGGAAAACGTCGGTGGAAACTTCGTGATAAGCAGTTTCTTCAAACGGATAAACTTCAGGAAACTCATCCGTTGATTGCGTGGTGAGTTGAAACCGGCTCGAATCGCACACAATCACCATCAATTGCGAATCGCTACTAACATCCACGTTTTCAGACGTGGCTTCCTGTAAAATTAGTTTCATCCGTTTTGTCGGAATAATGGCTTCGCCCGACTCGGCAATAGTACATTGCGTCACGGACTTGCGCATTCCGATTTCTCCATCGGTCGCCATCAATACCAATTGCTGTGCGTCTGCGGCGGATTCGGTTTTGACTTTCACGTTTTGCATCACCGGTTTCACATCGCGTGTTGCTGCAACAGATGCCGTCAATTGAAATATTTGCGAAAATTGGGTTCGTGGCGTGGTAAATTTCATAGGATTGTACTCGTTTTTAATTTTTTTTTCTGATAAGTTAAAGTGACAAAATACACGAAATAGAGAAACATTGACTGCATTTATCGTTTATTATACAGGTATTCCGCCCTTATGCAATGTCGTATATTGAAAGAAAAATCAATCAATGTAGACTTAACTTGAAACTGCTGGATATGCTTACTCACACTTGGAATTTCAGTTTTTAGACAATGTTGATCGTTTATCATGTCCCTATGTCTCTTTGGGAATGAAAGCCGAGTTTTTAAAATGCGAGAAGTATAGCAACGACCAGGAATGAGATCAAACATCTAACAAATTTTGCCGTGATAGCAGTGACACAAAGCGACGGCGAGTGCGTCGGCAACGTCGGGAGGTTCTGGGAAACGGTCAAGATGCAGTTCTAACTGGATGGCACGCTGCATTTGTTCTTTGGGTGCGCGTCCGGCTCCGGTTAATATTTTTTTGATTTTTGTTGCTGAATAAGAATAAACCGTAATCTCTGTCTGCGCTGCGGCAAGACAAATCGCACCGCGTGCGTGCCCCATATAAATGGCGGTTCGCGGGCGGTCGTAATGCGAGTACAATTCTTCTATCGCAACAGCGCTCGGCGAAAATGTTGCAATAATTTCTCGCACGCCATCGTAAATTTCGCAAACTTTGGGAGCAAGCGTTTCCGAACGACTTCGGACAACTCCAGCTTCGAGCAACCGTAGCTTATTGCCCACCATCGTTTCGATCACACCATAGCCGGTAGTATTCAAACCCGGATCAATACCAAGAATGATCGACATGATAAAACCTGCATAACAAATTTGAGTGTCAAGGTTTATGTTAAAAATTTTATAATAGACTTTTCATTGTTATACTTCTCACACTTGAAAATTCGGTTTTCACTAAAAAAGGAACATTGGGGAACAGATGTGTGAGGGGGATAGTCAAAATACAGCTTCTCGTTTTTGCTGTGGAAAATGTTATTTCAGCTTGCTCGCAAACTCGTCAAGCGTTTGACAGGTCGCTGCATACTTAACCAATGTTTTAATTTTTGATGTATTTTTTACATCAATAATTTTTTCGGTCATCTCTTTAGGCACGCTATGAAAACGTACTTTGAGAAAATCAACAATAGCTTCAGCTTTACCTTCGGCTTTTACATCTCTGAGCATAACGCTGGTCATAATTTTAATCTCACTTTCTGGGAAAACTTTTTCAAGAGCTTGTTCAATTTGATTGACATTTAAGTCCTTGTCATTGGAATGAGCATATTCAACAATGTCTTGTACATTTTCACGAACTTCATTATTCAACGGCACGCTGTTATAATTTGCAAAAATATCCGATAGATGTTCGGTAATTGTTCCTGCACCGCCGTATTTCAACGCTTCAAGCGTGGCTTTGGTGATTGGCAATCCTTTGAAGTCTTGCGGTTTCATGAGAGAAAGGTCGATAATCAAAACTTCAAAGTCTGGAATAAACCGTTCAAAACCTTTGATGAACGTTACGATTTCTCTAAATCGTTTGACAGAAAGCGGCTTTTTTCCATTATACAGGATAACAAGAAGCGGAGCGGGTAACGGATATTGTTTCAAACTTCTTTTCCCAGTATTGACAAACCATGCTTTCCAGCCGTCAAAAAGATAGTCGCCGACATACAACATCAAACTATCGTCCGGTTCACTTTTATGTTCCGTCAGAATCATTGCCAATGAATTTTTATTACCGCCTTTGACAGGCACAATAAATCTCATATCTGAAATGCTTTCACGAAGTCCTGAACCAACATTATGATTGGGCAATCTTTGAATATTGTCCAAATCAAGCGGGGCGGTAATATTTGTTTCGGTATTATTTTTTAACAAATCCGCAATGTACGTGGGTTTCCCAAAGACTTTGCGTGCAAGTTTGTCATGCTGGGGTTTCATGAGCTTGGTCGTAATTGAGATCTTTAGTTGATGATACTGGAACTTTTGAGGAATCTATCTTGAATACTGTTACTATCACCTACAATTCTATCATATTTATCTGGCTCGTCAATATTTTTTGCAACTTCTTGTAAACCGCAAGTTTTTCAGGTATGATATGATGATACTTCTGTAGTTTCTGTTTCACAACACGTTTATTTTGGGAGAAAAGTTATATGACAAAAAAACTGACACGCCGTCACGCTTTACATGGGATGACGCTTGGTTCTGCCGCGATGTTAGCTTGGCAAAGCGGCCAAATTTCGGCGGAAGAAGCTGTCGAGGAAACGTTGAAAGTAAAGGGGAATATTCGTCAATCGGTTTCGTATTGGTGTTTCAGCAGCATTCCGCTACCTGAATTTTCCGACATTTGCAAAAAACTCGGCATGGTGGGCGTTGATCTTCTCAGTCCGGGCGAACAGTGGGAAACGATGGCGAAAAAAAACATGATTGCCACGATGGGGAACGTTCCTGGCGCGTCAATCCCGACGGGGTTCAACCGAATCGAAAATCACGACAAATTGGTTGCCGCGTATGAACATTGGATTCCCGAAGCGGCAAAAGCGAAAGTAGTGCCGAATTTGATTTGTTTTTCAGGCAACCGCGACGGTCTCGACGACGAAAAAGGAATTGAAAACTGCGCGATCGGACTGAAACGAGTGATGCCGATTGCGGAAAAACACGGAATCAATGTCGTGATGGAACTTCTCAACAGTAAAGATCACAAAGATTATCAAGCGGATCACACCGCATGGGGAGCCGAACTCGCGCATCGAATCGGCAGCGAGCGGTTCAAATTGTTGTATGACATTTATCACATGCAGCGGATGGAAGGCGACGTGATCAATACGATTCGCAAGTACCATGATGTGATTGGTCATTACCACACCGCCGGAAATCCGGGACGCAACGAGATTGACGAAACCCAGGAACTGAATTATCCGCCAATCGTCAAAGCAATTCTCGCAACCGGCTATAAGGGAATTTTCGCGCACGAATTTATCCCCAAACGCGACAAAATTGCTTCTCTGCGTCAAGCGGTCGAAATTTGCGATTTGTAAAATCAGGATTCAGACGCCGATGTTGTTTTTCAACACCAAATAAAGGCGTCTGATCATTGATAAAACTATCGAACTGGTTGTGTTGTCGGCTGAGCAATTGGTCCCGAAGATTGTTCGGGTTGTTGTTGCGGATTTGGCTGTTGCTGTTGCGGATTTGGCTGAAGCGGCGTTTGAAACGGCGGAATGGAGGCGGCAGCTTGAGGATTGGCATTGGCTGCCGCTTCTGCTGTCATTGCCTGCTGTAATGTTTCTTGCGACTGCTTGGGATTCTCAAAATCAAGCATAATTTCTCCCGCTTGCTCGTCTTTAATCATTAAACCGGCAATGCGGTATTCGTTTCCATTTTTTCGGACGCCCCAAACCGTATCAAATTGGTACGTTTCGCCATTGTCATTACCGAATATCGTAACGAACACACCGTAATGACTGTCATCGCCGGGCGTAATCGGTTGCGAGCCGGTAATTCGGCATTGCGTGCCCTGAAAATTTTGATCCAAAGAAAAGCCCTCTTTGGAATACGCTTGCTGAGCAGTCGGAGTCAACAGCGCAAACGCCGCTTCTCTATCCCGCTTCGCGGTGGCATTGATAAATTGTTGAACGACTTTTTCTTGAGGAAAAAGCTCCCGCATTTGGACAGAAGTTGTTTGTCCCGAAGATGTCGAGCCCTGATTTCCCGCAGGCGTTTCGGCGTTTTTTTTACCGCATCCTATAAAAATCGTAGCAAAGGCAAGTAAAAGCCCCGATGTGAGAAAAGTTTTTCGCATTCTTTTATTCTCCTAAATTTTCGTGTATTGCGGCGGAATGCTGAAAGCGTTCCGTGCCGCTCATGTGCCGTAATTGTTTGTTTTCCCAAGAGTTACGCCGACATGAACCCAAGATTTCACACCGCGCATCCCAAACATTCGAGGAATCTTCCGAAATTTCAGCGAACCTGTCAAGAGCAAAAAATCATTCCTATCAATTTTATTATCGTTCACGCGGCTCTCATGCTCCGTAGGCATTCCGTGTGAATAAATCTCCATTTTAACTGGAGGTTCACATACTCTAACCCGATTCAACCCGATATTGCCCTTTACCCCAGCGGCGTCTTCGTTTCCTGAATGTTAATCGCTCCTGCGTAACAATGGGTTAAATCTCCCCCTCAATCCAGCGAATGCCTCGTATGCCAATAAGGGGAAAGCAGCAGTCTCCTCCTTGTTTTTCAGTGCTGTTGCAGATGAAAAAGCGATTACACGGGTTGCTCGAAAATCGCAAGAGGGCAATAGATTCTCGGACTGGCCGGGCACAGACGCCGGTTTTGAAATTGAAGTTGCCGTCTTACGAATCGGATTACGTGCTGAATATCGCCTATCACTTTGGGTGCGGCGGGACGGCGGGCGAGCAGATCGAAGACCGTCGAGTCGCGTTCGTCAAGGAAACAGTCAAACGATCCGACGCCTCTCGACCTGCTCCAGCCCCATTCGATTCCCGACTCAACAACGGCGGGCGATTTTTGCAGACGGTACGCAGCGACACAGATCGACGCTTTGCAAGATAAGATCAACGCTTTGCAAGATAAGATCAACGCTTTGCAAGATAAGATCAACGCTTTGCAAGACAAGATTGATGCTTTGCAAGATAAGATCAACGCTTTGCAAGACAAGATCGACGCTTTGCAAGATAAGATCAACGCTTTGCAAGGTAAGATCAACGTTTTGTAAGACAAGACCGACGCGGTGCAAGACAAGATCAACGATATGCGGCGGAAGGCGTGATTGCGACAGTCGCCCTCTTTTTTCAGCGAAACGATTGTCGATAGGAACGGCACGCTCGCGCCGACCGACGGCGAATGCAAACAGGGCATGGACGCCCTTGACCAAGGCGAGTGAGGGTATCCTCCGTTGATTGTTTCCGTGGCGAACGCGAAAGAGAGATTGTATGTGCAGAATCGCTCGCCGCCTTCAATGGAACTTCTGTAGAACTCCGCGAGAAACTCGTCGCCCTCAACGCGACTTGCGTTTCCCTCCGCGAGAGACTCGCCGCTTTCAACGCGACTTGCGTTCCCCTCCGCGAGAAACTTGCCGCCTTCAACGCGACTTGCGTTCCCCTCCGCGAGAGACTCGCCGCCTTCAACGCGACTCGTGTTCCCCTCCGCGAGAAACTTGCCGCCTTCAACGCGACTCGTGTTCCCCTCCGTGAGAGACTCGCCGCTCGCGACGTCGCTTGATTCATCACCTATGCAATAAAGTTTCCGCTCCGAGCGGGACGGAAGTTCCGTAGAAGGCGGCGAATCTCTCGCGAAGCGGGACTAGCTGAATCTTCTCCGACTAGATAATCTTTCCGAGCGTCTGAGTTTCCGACCTATCCAGGGAGCTAATCTTTCCAAGCGTTTGAATTTTCGACATAACTCCTTAATATATAACGACTAACGTAAGACTTCCACGAACGTTCGCGAGCGGCTCGCTACTCTTTATGCGCGATTCGCCCCTGGGAGCGAGACTTTCGCTCCTGGGAGCGAGACTTTCGCTCCTGGGGGCGAGACTTCCGCTCCTGGGGGCGAGACTTTCGCTCCTGGGGGCGAGACTTTCGCTCCTGGGGGCGAGACTTCCGCTCCTGGGGGCGAGACTTTCGCTCCTGGGGGCGAGACTTTCGCTCCTGGGGGCGAGACTTTCGCTC
>JAIRYX010000328.1 GCA_031267635.1 Planctomycetaceae bacterium | reverse complement strand
GCTCCGTGGTCGGGATGATATTGTGAATCGTAGTGGCGATCAAACATGTTCCAATCAATAAGATGTGCGAGCTGGATGATCTCGTGCGTTTCGTAGAGGAAATCGTCGAGACGGCGATTAAACATTTCGGACTGACCGGACTTTTGAGAATCGGGACGTGGATGCATGTTGAGTCTATTTTGACCAAAATTGCAAGGTTGTTAATAAAAAACACGGATAAACAGCAAATAACGTTGCAAATTATAACACACATTGGGAGAAGGGCAAGACGTTAGTGTGGTATTAAAGATGTTTTTGAAAAAATAGAGTATAAAAAATTAGGCTCTATTTTGACAACCATTGTGCTATGTGCGCTCGCACACAAGCACGCCATTTACGCTCGGACATGACCGCTAAACTTTTCAATTTATTTTTTGGTTAATGCCGTAATAAAATCAAAATTCATTTCGGATAATTCTTTCTTGTTGCGGACTTTTAATCAATGCCGCGATCATCGACAAAAACGACATTTTTCGCATAAAAATGTTCAGAGGTTGTCTTGATTTGATTGTGTATCGTTTTTGTATCATTCGTGTTGCCTTCAAAAACTTCAACTGCAACAGGTGTTCCATCTTTGGTACAAAGCACATCGACAACGATTTGCATTTTTATTCAATTCTTATCGCGATTGTAACCACAAGCGGCGAGTTCATTGTGAACGCCTTCAAAATATGACGAGGTTACATCGTATAAAAATAACGAACACGGCGAGTGTGCGTAACGTTGATTGTATTAAGCGGATAAAAACAGAAGGACGGTTACCGTCCTTCTGTTTTCAATGTACATAGCACCATTCTGTATTTTATTCTATGTGGATTTTTTGTTTTCTTATTTTCCGTAATTCGGCTTGAGGATCGTTACGCCGAGCGGGGGAATCATCAAATCAAAAGCTGCCGGTCGAAAGTGCGAACCTTGATTGTCTGCTTGCAAGCCCGGAGCGTTGCCAACGCCGCTGCCGCCGTAAAGCGGGGCGTCGCTGTTGAAAATTTCGTCGTACCATACCGCTTCCGGTACGCCAATCCGATAACGTCGTGGAACCGGCGTGAAATTTGCGCCGATCACAAGATGATTTTTCGGGTCGCGCGCTTTGCGGAGATAGGCAAACGTACTCGATTCCCAGTTGTGACAATCAATCCATTCAAAACCTAATCCGTCAAAGTCCAATTCATATAACGCCGATTCGTTTTTATACAAGCGATTCAGGTCGGCAATACATTTTTGCAAACCTTGATGCGTTTCCCATTGTAACAAATGCCAATCAAGACTTTCGTCAAAGTCCCACTCTTTCCACTGTCCGAACTCGCAGCCCATGAATTGCAGCTTTTTGCCAGGGTGCGTCCACATGTAACTGTAAAGCAACCGCGCATTGGCGAATTTTTGCCACAAATCGCCTGGCATCTGATCCATAATCGACCGTTTACCATGCACGACTTCGTCGTGAGAAATCGGCAGTACAAAATTTTCGTGAAACGCATAAATCAAACTGAACGTCAATTCGTCGTGATGGTATTTGCGGTGAATCGGGTCATGCCGCATATAACGAAGCGTGTCGTTCATCCAACCCATGTTCCATTTCATCGAAAATCCCAATCCGCCGGTGTAAGTCGGACGCGAAACGCCGCCCCACGCCGTCGATTCTTCGGCAATCGTCAAAACACCTTTATGCTGCAGATGGACTTCCTCGTTCATCTTCTTGAGGAAGTCAATCGCTTTGATATTTTCGCGTCCGCCAAATTCATTGGGAACCCATTCGCCTTCTTTGCGGCTGTAATCAAGGTACAACATCGACGCAACCGCATCAACACGGAGACCGTCAATGTGATATTTATCGAGCCAAAAAAGCGCATTGGAAATGAGGAAATTCTTCACTTCATTTCGTCCGTAGTTGAAGATTTGCGTTCCCCAATCTTGATGTTCACCCTGACGCGGATCGGCATGTTCGTAAACCGCAGTGCCGTCGAAACGCCGTAAACCATGACCATCTTTCGGAAAATGCGCCGGAACCCAATCGAGAATCACGCCGATTCCGTTTTGATGACAGAGATCGACCAGATACATAAAATCTTCCGGTTTTCCGTAGCGGCTTGTGGCAGAATAATAACCGACAATCTGATAACCCCAACTTGCGGTCAGCGGATGTTCGGCGACCGGCATCAATTCGATATGCGTGTAGCCCATTTGCTTGACGTAATCGACCAACTGATTTGCCGTGTCGCGGTACGAAAGCCACTGATGCGGTGCGTTGTCCGGACGCCGCCATGAACCGAGATGAACTTCATAGACCGAAAACGGTTGATGTTGCCAGTCAAATTTTTCGCGGTCTTTCAGCCATTGCGAATCGTTCCAAAAATACTTTGACAAGTCGGCGACAACAGATGCGGTACACGGTGGAACTTCGGCGGAAAAACCGTAAGGATCGGCGCGTTCGGTGATAATGCCGTCGGCTTGCTTGATTTGATATTTATAAACTTCGCCTTCGCCGATTTCGGGAATAAAAATTTCCCAAAAGCCGGATGGAATACGTTTTTGCAACAAGTGCCGCCGACTATCCCACTTGTTGAAATTGCCGACAACGCTGACTCCTTTGGCATTCGGAGCCCAAACGGCAAAATTCACTCCGCTGACGCCGTCGATAGTCCGCAGATGCGCACCGAGCTTGTCGTAGCTTTGCCAATGCGTTCCTTCGCCGAGAAGGTGAATATCAAAATCACTCAAAAAATGAGGGAACGAATAAGGATCGTGCATTTGGTTAGTCATACCGTCCGGTTCCTTTGTTTCAATGAGGTAATCAAACCGTTGCGTGGCGTCTTCTCCGTGACGGAGAGTCAGTGGGAAAGCCGCTTCGTACAATCCCGCCGGATGAATTTGCATCATCGGGACACGCTTGGATTTGGGCGACGGGTTGATGAGCCATGCTTGTTCTGAGTGCGGAAGATACGCACGCACGGCGATCGTTTCACCCCGTCGTTTTTTTTGTTGATGAGGACCTAAAATTTCAAATGGTTGTTCGTGACACCCGGCAATGAGCGCCCCAATACTTTCTGGCGACAATGTGGATTGCACCGATTTTCTCCTAACAAATTCGTTTGGTTCGAGGAATATCTTTCAGATTACAGGTTTCAAATAGCTTTCAACACATAAAAGTATGGCAAACCAACGCTGGTTGTCTACTATCTGACGCCCGCGATCTCGTTGAAAAAATGAGCAAAATCGACTCCCGAAAATGAAACTCGTTGCAAATTTTCAAAGGTACAAGAAAACATGCAGATTGGCGGAAAACGACAACCGTTGAATATTGGCTTGAGCGTCGGTTTTCCAAGTTGGGGGGGGGGAGAATTTTATACACTCAAAAACGAATATCGGAGAAAAATGCCGTAATCTTCTTAAATTATGCAATTGTTCCATTTTTAACGCATTTGAGTGAAATAACGCTATATAGGAAAAATAAATCAATTGCGTGATTTTTTTATTATACTATTGAAAATAAGGAAAGTCGAGAATTGTTTTTGAGAAAAGTTAAGAAAACGACAATCCAAAAAGTTTGTTTTGTTTAAAAAACGAGGTATAAATATAAAGTTTAGAAAAATTACAACTTCTAATGTAATCCCGTCATTATTTTTATTTTATTGGCAATTTTAACATTTTTGAAAACGAAACACCGATGACGTCGCAAATTGCTATCGTAGGAACCGAAGGTTCTGGTAAGACCGTATTGTCAACCGTTTGGGCAAAGAGAATGTCCGGTCCAGACATTCCCTATCTTTATTCCAAAAATTATCGCACGGGAGATTATGTTGAAAGCGCATGGGCTACTTTGAATAACGGCGAATGGCTTCCTTCAACTCCGCCCGGAACGAGATTTGAACTGGAATGGGATTTACATATCAGTACCGCAACAACTTATCCTGTTAAACTTCTTGACTTCGCCGGACAGGATTTACGTGCATTGTTTTCCAATGAACGACGCAACGATACAAATTTATCTGAACATGAACGCGGCGTTCTTGACTATTTGGCAAATTCATCCATTATTATCATAGTTGTCAACCTTGCGGATTTTGTTGGAGAACCGGAAGAACTCACGCGGCGCAGGAACGAGTTGATACTTAAAGATGTGCTCGATATGTATGCCGCGGATAAAAAACATCAAGACATTGCCGTTGTTTTCACAGCTTATGATTATTATCGTGTCGAAATGGAAGAACGGCACGGTTCGTTTGAAGACTATGTGAAAAACGAATTGCGTATTCTTTGGCAAGCAATGATAGTGGGGCAAAAATCCGGTAATAGTATTGATGTTTTTCCGGTTGCTGCGGTGAATGAAACGGAAATCTGTCTTGAAAGCTGCCGTCGCGTACCCAAGCCGAATTCTACAAGTTTCGGATTAGAGAGATTTTCTGATTGGGTTCTTGCTAAAGTTCGCAGACCAATTGAAGATGATATATTGGCCGTCTCGCAACTTTACAGGGCGGCTCAAGAAAACAAAACAAGAAGAACCATTATTTTATCGGTTGTTTCAATCGTTGTTATATTATTTTTCTTTTTTGCGTTTATGTTCTATCGGAATAGACATACTTCTTCAGAATCAGTCATCCGTACATCGCCGTTACCGTCCAATCCGAGAGCTGGCGACGCGTGGACGTTTACAATGAACGGCGTTGAATATTCGTTTCATTGGTGTCCTTCCGGCAAGTTTATGATGGGAAGTCCGCCATTGGAGGAAAATCGCGATAGTGATGAAACGCAACACCAAGTTGCCTTAAGTCAAGGATTCTGGATGCAGGAAACGGAAGTAACGCAGCAGATGTGGAAAAGTGTAATGGGTAATAATCCAAGTCATTTTGCAGGAGAGAAATTACCGGTGGAAAATGTTTCGTGGAACGATTGTCAGGAGTTTATTAACCCGCTAAACACATTGAATATCGTCCCGTCCGGTTATCGGTTTTCGTTACCGACAGAGGTGCAGTGGGAATACGCTTGCCGTGCGGGAAGTACAACAGCGTATGGTTTTGGCGATTCGCCGGAACAGTTGAAAAATTACGCATGGTATTCTGAAAATAGCGGTGGTAATACACATGAAGTTGGTACGAAGAAAGCGAATATTTGGGGCTTGTATGATATGCACGGCAATACGTGGGAATGGTGTAACGATTGGTCTGATACTTATATTAACGATAGCGCAACCGATCCAGTTGAAGCGTCAACTGGATCAAGCCGGGCGTCACGCGGCGGAGGATGGTACTACTTCGCGGAGGATTGCCGGTCAGCGTCACGCGACTTCTACGCCCCGTCGTACCGCAATAGTGATCTCGGCTTTCGTGTGGTGTTAGTTGGTGAAAGGAAGTAAGCATATTTCTTGCATTTGAGTTTTCGGCTTTTATTAACTCATGTTACGCAGGAGCGATTAACATAAGGGCGAATTGCGAAAAACTGTTTATCTTCCCTTGTATCAATTTTGGAGCGACTTTAATAGCTGCTGCATAACATGAGTTATTAAAATGGGACATTAGAAGCAAAAGGAATTTTGATGACATGCTATATTTCTCTCGTTTGGAAATTCATTTTTTACGACACGGTTTCTCACGTCTCCAACGTCCCTTTTATCCTTTGATTTCCTTTAAGAGTGAAAACTGAAAATTTTCCATAAAAAAGATTGTTTTGTTTGAAAAATTGAGTATAAATGAGGTTTGGGAATTGGAAATAGAACACTTTGGAGTTTACCTTAACTTTTTTACAAAAGGAGAATCACTATGAGCGGACCAAAAGCAGGAGTGGCGATTGTTGGCGGGGCGGCGGCTGTTGGTGGAACAGCGGTGGTAGCGGCGGCTGCCGTTGCGTTGCCGGTGTTGGCTGTCGGACTGATTGCCGCAGCCGTTGCGGAAAGTAGGAGAAACAAACGCGAGCAGGACGCAATACGCGGAGCGGAAGAATTTCTCCGCTCTTATCAAAAAGAACGGAACGATATGCTTGCTGAAATTGAACGTTCTGAACATCCTGTGCAGTCGTTAATATCCAACGGGGAATCGCGTTGGAACACGGCAAAGGATACGCTGGACGAAATACGACGTGAAGTTCAGGCGGAATTTGTCAAACTTCAGGCAAACATTGAAACGCCGCAAACAAAGAAAGAAGTGGAAGAATCGTTGCGTCAAGCAGAGATGTTGTTGGCGGAGACGGAAGACCAACAGGAAAAATTTGTTCAATTCCACAACGAAGCAAACGGTCATTTTCAACTGGCGCGAACCAATCGCTATGCCTCGAAACGTATAGTCCGTCAATATATTACCGACGGCGTTTGCGCGGGCGATCAAGCGATTGTAGCCGTTAATCAAGCCGTTGAAAAAGCGAGACTGGCGAAAATTCAATTGGACGAAACGTTGCTTATTATCCGTCAAAAGGGAGCGGAAGAACGGAAACAGGAACTTCTACGTCAAAATGCTTTTAGTAATATTGAAGCGGCAAAAAGCGAAATAATGCCGGATAGCGTTTCATTTATCGGCGATTGGATGGGCGATGAAGCGGTTGCGATGATGAACGAATATCTGCAAAAGGCGGAAGCCGCGTTTCAGGCAAAGCAATATGAGCAAGCGTCGTTATCGGCTCAGGAAACCGTTGCGATGTACCGCAAATTTTATGAGACGTCGTTGCAAATAAAAAAGAATTTTGAGAACCGCGAAATTATCGCCGATGCGTTAATTGCGGCGTTGAACGATTTGCAATACGACGAGCCGGACGTCAACTACGAACCGAAAGAAGAGGACGCTAACGCGATGCTCGGCAATTTGACAATTTTTGCCAAATCGAAAGGTGAAACGGGAGATATTCGTTTAGCGATTGATCTTGACGGTAAAATCGAGATTGATTCCGATGTTCCCGAAGGCAAGGAAAACGAATGCCATCGTCTTTTGACCGACTTGCAGGGAAAAATCGGCGAAGTTGTCGATTTTCAAATCACCGATTGGGGACGTGCAAAAAATTATCAACCCGAAGCAGGCGGCGGAATGTCGAAACTAAAATCTCAACAACCACAAAAAATCAAACAAAGACAAGGGTAAAAAAGTGTAAGTCATCGCCCTGAAATAAAATGTCCATGAATAACCGGTTGTATTTCAGGTAACTTCTCACAACCTCCACTTATGGGAACTTCTAAAAACCTCATTTTCAACACATGTGACCGTTGAAAAATAAGGGCTTACGAATATTTTGGGGAGTTTTTTAGAAATTCCCTAAAAACCCTCCCTTTTCAATGGCATTGGTTGTTATACCTTACGCAAGCAATATTTTATAGTTTTTGAAGTTTTTGAATTCCGGGTTCATGAGTGTTGCGACTTCTTCTTTATATTGTTGATCAATTTGTTCCAGGCAATCGTTGATTCCTCCTTTGAACTGTTCGAAAGTTTCATAATAAACGTTATACAAACATTTCTTT
>JAIRYX010000262.1 GCA_031267635.1 Planctomycetaceae bacterium | reverse complement strand
CGGATTATTGAAGCCAATAACCGGATTATTGAAGCCAATAACCGACGTTGGGAGTTCCCCAACTGACTTCGGGACGTTCCCTAAACCCTTATCAATAAAGAATTTCGAGAAAATGAACCTCCAAAGCCAAGAATTGCCGTCTCCGATGGGACGTCGGAGCCCCGCGAGCCGGCGTCCGAGAGAAAAATCCGGACGCGGGTGTGTCCTGAATGTTCACTGCTATGCGTAACATGAGTTACTAAAATGACAACCGAACTTTCAAGGGTGAAGAGTAAATCTGGAGTCTGGTGCATGTAACCTTTTACCGAAAATCTTTTGATACGATTGCTTTACTAAAAGTAAAATTTCTGCTAAAATTACGACAAACTTTTAACAAACTCTAACTTTTCAGGAGAAACGTCCATGAAAAAATGTGTGAAACCTTTATTTTTCTTCCTGCTCGTTGCGGCGGGAATGATTTCAGTTTGCCAAGCATTATGTGTGGCGGACGACGCGGTAAAAGACGGCTTTGTGCCGCTCTTCGACGGAAAAACGCTTGATGGTTGGGAAGGCAACACTGCCATTTGGTCGGTGGAAGACGGGTGTATTGTCGGCGTTACCGGCGAAAAAGGAAGCCCGAATTTCCTGACCTACAATCAGTTCCTTGTCTCGAAAGAAAAATTTCAAGGAAACATCGTCTTGGAATTTGACATCAAGCTCACAGCAAAAGGAAATTCCGGCTTGCAATATCACTCTTCGGTCAACACCGACACGACGAAACCGTACAGTGTTTCCGGCTATCAAGGCGATTTCGACGGCGCGGCGACATACTCCGGTATCGTTTACGGCGAAAACTTTCGCGGTATCCTTGCTCAACGCGGCACGATTTCGCAAATCGGCAACGATCATCAACCGAAAGAAACAGCACGTTTCGCCAACAATGAAGAGTTGAAATCCAAAATTAAAATCGAGGATTGGAACACTTACCAAATCACATTTAAAGATTATGTTATTGTGCATAAAATTAACGGCGAGCTGACTTCGGTGTTAATCGACAACGATCAAGAAGTCCGCCGCAACGAAGGCGTTCTCGCGATTCAAGCACACGTTGGTCCGCCGATGAAAGTGCAAATCAAAAATATCCGCATCAAAAAACTTGTCGGCGGAAAATAATTGCGGCGATTTCCGAGCAAGCGACCATTAAGACTTGGAATAATGCCGATTGCTCTTTCAGGGCAAATTGCAAAAAAACTGTTTGTCTTCCTTTTGATGAACTTGGGATGTGCTTGGACAGCTCATTTCGTAACATGAGTTACGAAAAACTTACATTGACTCAAACGTCGATTTTTTACGGAGCAGATGATGATAGTGCTGCGCGAAACGATGGGCTTCGTCGCGGACGTATTGGAGTAATCGGAGCGACGAGGAGCGGCGAGTCAGCCGAATCGGTTCTGTTTCATCGGGAACAAAAACCTCTTCTTCTCTTTTCGCCAGCGATAAAATGATTTTCGGACGCATTGTCGCGTGTTCGAGAGCTGCCATTGCCGCGTGAAGTTGTCCCTTACCGCCGTCGATAAGAAGAATATCCGGCGGCGGATTATCCTGCGAATCCGCGTGAGAAAAACGCCGCGCGACCACTTCCGCAATTGCCGCAAAATCGTCAATGCCCTGAACCGTGCGGATTTTATATCGCCGATAACCCGGTTTAAACGGTAACCCGTCAATGAAATGCACTAAACTTGCAACCATATCTTTGCCGCTGATGTGAGCGATGTCCACGCCTTCGATTGTTCGCGGCGGTTCGGGAAGTTTGAACAGACGCTGTAATCCGACCACACCGCGCCGCGGGTCAATTTGAAAGACTTCCGGTTGAACGTGCGTTTCGAGATCACCTCGTTGCTCAAGCGTTTCAATCAAACGAATTTGATCGCGCAAGTCCGCCGCCTGTTCATAGCGCAATTCTTTCGACGCAACAAGCATATCTCGCCGCATATCGCGGAGCAACGGCTTTTTGTTTCCTTCCAAAAAACGAATCAGCCGTAACACGCTTTTGCGGTATTCTCGTTTGTCAATCCGAAGATTACACGGCGCACTGCATTGATTGATATGCCCCAAAAGACAAGGGCGGAACCACCGCCACCGTTCGTCGTCGTCATGAATCCGCAACGTACAGGTGCGAAATCGGAAAATTTTTTGCAAAACCTGAATCGCTCCGCGAAGCGACGACGCACTTGGAAACGGGCCGATCAATTTTACGCCATGCGTTTTCGGTTCGCGTGTGATTTCGATACGCGGGTACGGTTCGCGCATCGTAATTTGTAGATACGGAAATGTTTTGCTGTCTTTCAGATCGCGGTTGTATTTCGGTTGGACGTCCTTAATGAGCCGCGCTTCCATAAGAATCGCATCAACTTCGCTTTCCGTCTCGATATAAGCAATGTCGCGGATTTCCCGCACAAGATGTTCCGTGCGAGGATCGTAAGCCGCCGTTTTGTGAAAATAAGTGCTGGCGCGGTATCGCAAATCTTTTGCTTTTCCGATGTAAATAACGCGGTCGGCGTCGTCTTTCATCAGATACACACCGGGACGATGCGGAAACTCTCGCACTTTATCAATCGCTTTTTTACACAGCGCAAGGACAGCGTCCGCGCCAAGCGAGACGTCAGGAATCGTTTCATCGTCCGGTATTGCGACGTGGCGATCAAACGCAGCCGAATAATCCCCCGGCGCGCTTTCCGTCCCATCCGGCAATTGAAAAAATCCCCGTTTTTCCGGCGTTTGTTTCGTGTTTGATTCGGAATCCGTCATTTTACCACTCGAAATATCATCATTTCTAATGACTTTATCATAAAATAGAGTCCGTGAAAAGGGGATTGAAAGAAAGTTGTGCTTAATAGAGCGTTTCTCGTTCATCCTGTCCCAGAGTTTCTGATATGTAATAGTTCATGTTTTGATGTTGTTTTGTGCATTTTGCATTAAAATTTAGTTTTCTAGGGATACTCAATCGTTGTTTTTATGCATAGACAAAGATTTTTGGATTTTTTTTTGCATTCTGTTTGATTTTTTGAAAATATTGAGTAAAATAATAAGGAAGTTTTATGTATGTTCACGGTAAATCATCTTAAAGATTAATAAAGACGATTCCATTCACTCATTAATTTACTAGCGTTCTTTTCTTATGCCGATAATTGCTGATACTCAACGTGTCCAGGCGGACAATCCCGGTTGGGATTGCTGTTATCTGACGGGGCCAACCGCCAGCGGGAAAACGAGTGTCGCTATTCCATTGGCAGAAGAGTTGGGGGCGGAAATCATTTCTCTTGACTCAATGACGGTTTATCGTGAACTTGATGTTGGAACAGCAAAACCGACCGACGACGAGCAAATGATGATTCGGCATCACATGATTGACGTTGTTGATCCGAGTGAAGATTATAGTCTTGCGGAGTACGTTCAAGGAGCGTATGAAAAAATTTATGAATTAAGACGGCGAAATAAAAAAGTTATTTTCGTCGGAGGAACGCCATTGTATCTTAAGGCGATGCTTCGCGGAATTTTTGCCGGTCCGCCCGCGGATCCTGATTTACGAAAAGAGCTTTTTGAAAAATCTCAATACATGCCTCTGGATTTTTTACACAACGAAGTGAAAAAAATTGATCCGGTTTCAGCAAAACGTTTGCACCCGAACGACACAAAACGTTTAATTCGGGCAATTGAAGTGTTTCGGAAATCTGGAATTCCTATTAGTACGTGGCAACAACAATTTGAATCTCCGGCTCCGTTGTCGCGTTGTAAGGTTGTTGTCCTTGATTGGCCCCGCGAATTGTTGAATGAACGAATCAATCGCCGTGTTGACCTGATGATGGATCGTGGTTTTCTTGATGAAGTGGCTCAACTAACGAAACGTTTTCTCCCAATCAATCAGACGGCAGCGCAAGCGATTGGTTACAAAGAACTTTTCGATTACCTTGACAAAAAAATGTCGCTTCACGCTACGGTCGAGCTTATTAAGCAAAACACGCGGCAATTTGCAAAACGGCAAATGACTTGGTTTCGTAGTCTTGCAGAATGTCAATTTATATCAGTCCATACGAAAACGGCGCAGACTCAAATTATCGAACATATTAAAACGATTTTTGAATAAATCGCGGATTGTAATTTTCTACTATTTTCTTTCTAAATAGCTATTACCGTGAATTAATTGTTCTTAAATAGGCAGGATAGATAAAATTTAATAAATATCCTGACATTTCTCTGAAAATAAATTCCCTTTTATTCGGATTATTCACAAATTATTGAGAATATCATCTTTAACAACCGATTTAGGTTTTAACGATAACATTGATTTTGAATGAATTCACAATCGTAGAGATTATTTTATGAATAACCAATGTATCGGAAATGAGAAAAATAGATAAAATCGGGAAATATCACAGCATTCCGTTACAAAAATATTTGAATTGTGATACGGAAGGCAATGATAAGGAAAGGATGCCACTTATGAGAGCAAGGCTTTTGAAACAATGTTTCGCTATAGTTGTGGGATTGGCAACATTCGTAGGATGTACAAGTGTTCCTAACAGTCAGACGGTTTCACCGTCGCACTTTCCAAACTCGCGTCAGAAGCAACGAAGTACTATGGAAATCATCAATTACCGTATTCTTGGGCAACAGCAACCGGATGCTTACCGTGTTGGTCCCAAAGATACGTTGGGAATTTTCATTGAAACCGTCACTGGCGAGCAGGGACAGCAAGTACCGGTTTATGAACCGCCGGAAACAGCAAATCTTCCGCCGGCTGTTGGTTATCCTTACACGGTCCGCGATGATGGAACCTTGGCTCTTCCGTTGATCATGGGGGCGCTTTATGTGGAAGGTTTAACCTTGATGGAAACGGAAAATTTGATTCGGAAATCTTACACCGAAATTCAGAAAATTGTCGGGCCAGATGCAAAAATCTCCGTGTCGCTGATTCGTCCGCGAACTTATCACGTGGTGGTTATTCGTGAAGACGTCCGCGCTGATGATATGCGGTATGCGGGCAACTATAGCGGAAAAGGTTCGGCGTTTATCGGAACTGAAGATCGCGGAACGGCAAAGACTTTGGATTTATGGGCTTATCAAAACGACGTGTTGAATGCGTTGAATCAAACAGGCGGTATGCCGAGTATGAACGCCAAAAACGAAGTCGTCATATTACGTGGCAATATAGATTTACAAACACAGAATGCGTTTCTTTCGAACACCAATAATAGCAATTCAGTGTACATAGATGGAAATCCCAATGTGATTCGTATTCCGTTGCGTGCGAAACCGGGACAAATGTTGCCGGACTTGCTGCCGGAAGATGTGATTCTCAAAGACGGTGATGTTGTTGTGGTTCAATCCCGCGAGGCGGAAGTGTTTTACACCGGCGGTTTGTTGCAGGGCGGCATGTATCCGATTCCGCGAGACTTCGACTTGGATGTGTTTGGAGCAATGTCGATGGCTGGCGGTTCGGTAGCGGTGGCAGCAGGCGGATCAAGCACGATTCGCGGTGCAAGTATTGGAAGTATTATTCCGCCAACACGTCTCCTTGTAATTCGTGAAGTGAATGGGTATCAGCGTGCGATCCGAATTGACATGAAACGTGCCATGACCGATCCGACGGAACGGATTTTGATTCAGCCAAACGATCTGATTGTGTTGGAATACACCCCTGCGGAAGTTGCAATCAATCTTTTCATGAGTACGTTCAGCTTACGGCTTGATTTGCAATCGCTGTGGAATTAACGATGTAAACATTTCTCTTTCCTGATATTATTCTTTATACTTGAAATTTCGGTTTTCGAACGGCATCCTTATACACTGTAAAATCCAGTTTGCTCTCCTTTGTAAAACCGAAAATTCAAGTGTAATGAGTAGCAAAATACAATTTTGTGCGCTTGAAAAAATTTGACTTTTTAACGGAAGTTCCCTTTTATGCAGATCGATTTTTCGTTTTGTGCTTGAAATAAAGGGTTTTCGTGAAATGTGTACCCAGTAAATATGAAATATTTTTTGTTTTATTCTATATTTTCGGAACTTTTCTGTTTTTTATTGTGTTAGGTACCCGGTGAGTTATACTATCTTGTTGCGATGGTTTGATTTGGATTGGGGTGTTCCCATCTGAAATTTCTTACTCGAACAAGATGAACCTATTTTTCCATAACAGAAAATCCGATGTACGTTGAAAAGTCTATCCGTATCGACAAAAATGGCATTGCTCACACGCATTATTTTTTGCGTCAATCCCGCCGTGAAGGTCAAAAAATTATCAAAACGACAATCCTCAATATCACCAACTGGGGCGAACAAAATTGCGAAGCGTTTGCCGCTCTCCTAAAAAATAAAAAGCTATTGTCGCAAGTTGCAGAGAACATTATCGAGCCC
>JAIRYX010000234.1 GCA_031267635.1 Planctomycetaceae bacterium | reverse complement strand
AATCGCCGCATTCTCAATAAATAAAACAAAAATAAATAAAATGAAAATTATTAATTATCTTTATCAGTGATCATCATCTCCATAGATAACCGCCTTGTTGTAATATAACGAAAAAATGATGCGCACTTATTAATTCAACTAATTCAAATATCTTATCAATGAATTGTTGAAACTCTTCATGATTCACGTTAAATGTTAAACGTTTAACGTGAAGATCGGACACGGACTTACATGACTGTCAATAACAAAACGGACACGGAATTAGCGTTCCGATGTTGCCGGAATCGCTCCTTCACTCAGAAACAATCTTGCGCCCAAAAAATTACGATTACGTTACGCTCACAAATAAACCCCTTGATCAAGAAACAGAATGAAAAAATATTCATAGCAAAATATCTTAACGTAATAAAATTCGAAAAATTAAAATAGACAGGTACTTTTTTTTCTGATGGTTTTTACTCTTTGAGAACAAGGTGGATTGTCATTTCGGCGGTTCCGTTGACGTGACCCAATAATCGTAACCATCCGCCGAAATGTTTTACCCGGACGAAATAATCGCCGCAGGAATGAAGGGGTTCAAAAGCGGTTTCTTCGTCAATCCAGTGAATTCCGTCCGCTGAAATTTGGACTCTTGCGTCAACACTCTCAGTCTCATCCGGTTTGCTTCCCGATCCCGTAAATGTCTCAATCCGTACAAAAAATATCGCTTCCGATGACCACGCCGTTTCAAACGGTTCAGTGGCAAATGTTCCCGAAAATTTTGTATGGCGTTCTAATGTTGCGGTATAAAATTGACGCATTTTCTTGTAATAATAAAATAATTTTGTAGTAAATTTTGTAATAATAAATTAAACCAATCGTTGAAAGTGATTTGATTAATTTGACTAATTTGATTAACTGCACGAAATAACAATGGAATCAATAAACAGGAAAACACGGCGGTTTGTATCTGTTTCGATCCAAATTAAAGGATTAAGCAGATTTTCGATTCCGGCATACGGAGCCGCCAATGTCGGAGCCTCGCCGCACATGTCGAAAATTTTAGTACCGCTTTGTAATTCAACATATTCCCGCTTTTTCGTATCAACTAAAAGACGAAGGTATGACCAATTAATCTTATCATCGCTTTCGTTATAACAGAGTTTTTGCGAACCGTTGTTTATGTATTTGTAACCGTCTGTCGAACCGTCCGCATAACGCCTGCCGTACCACATTGCATCAATTCCGCGTTTGTTCCATTCTCCTTCCCGACCATAAGCCCAATCCGTATCGGAAATTCCATCCGCCGCATGAAACATTTGCCAACGCCGTTGCATTTCACCGTTAACACTGTTCAGATACCGAACACCGGCAAAAAAACGATATTCCGTATCTTGAATGTCAAATGTAACACCAAATGCCCGAATGTCTTTTTCACCCAAACCAATTCGATCTTGCTCCGGTGTGTACGAAAACCACATTTCAAATTGTAACAAACCGGACGGACGGAAAACCGAAAGCCGCTTAATTGCATGAGCCATACTGCCTGAAGCCGGAATCTCTTCATATCGATTCGCAATCGGTTTTGTTGCCAATTTCAGAGAATAAATACCGCTCATTGCCCCATGTGTTCCCATGTAATTGAACGACGCACTGCTCAACATCGTTGGTCCCCAATGCGATTTATCAATAATACTCTCACGTGATTTGAAACCGTTTTGCGTAAAATTCGGCATCAATTCAAGCCAACCGTTTGTTCCTTGCGAAAAATCGTCACACGACAAAATCACCGGAAGCGGTTGAAAACGTGATAAAAAAATTGATGATTGCATTTGAACTTGATGGAAAAAGTTAGGAAAAATGGGTTGTAACTTTAATTTATTGTAAAATTTGAGTTAATTTGCACTGTAATTTCAGCGAATAGAAGAACAAAATGGTAAAGATAGTTAATGATTTGAGATATTGGCGGCACACAACATTCGGCGTGCCTTTGGGTTGTTTGCTTAATTTACAACCGGATAGAAAAGTGATCAAAATACCGATGATCACAAGAGTAATTAGAAATTCGGCAAAAATAAAAGTGCCGTAAGAATCACATGCTTGTAAGATGCCAACGAAATTAAAATAGCGGAAAACTTTGAGTTTCGTGTTTTCCAGACTTACCAGACTATCCCCCCCCCCCCCTGATTGTCCATTTTAACATTGTATTTTTCATAAAATTTCTCCTTTTACTGAAGTTGTCGGCACGCAACCAAACGAGTATTTGAACTTCGGTTATTAATTTGTTTCGGTGGAGGTTTCCGGTATGGGACATTACAAGATTTAACTTTAAAGGATTTTAAGAGTTAGGAATGATTCTATACGTAAAAATGTTCTTTTTCATTGTTAAAGTCATATCATTTCATAAAAAGCATAAAGCAATTGTAATGCAGATTTACAAATCGACAATAGGGGAGAAGTGAAAAATATCTTAAAACCAAGAAAAATTTTTATTTTTATAGAAATAATCTTATTATGTAGATGAATTTTATGTTTTACGATATCGTTAATGCGTACCTTTATACTCACGTACTCGAAAATTCGGTTTTCTTTATAAAAAGTGACATGAGGGACAATTGAGACTTTGGGTACGGGTACATGACGAACAATGAACACTGTCTAAAAATGACGAATTTCAAAGGGTGAGGAGGATAGCGGTTTGATGTCGGTAAGGTGAATCAGGGTACCATTGGGGAATGTCCGTTTTTGATCACACTACATTCATTTGGAAATATTACCGGCTTTTTTTGTTTTTCACGGAACATTAACCGGCAGTGTGTGTTTTTATTTATCATGTAGAAGAAGTCGGTATCACGGCTTCTTATTGTAAATTGTTTAATCTGTTTAGATGGAGAAAAAAACATGAAAAAAGTAATAGGAACATTGTTGTTTGTGCTTGCCGTTTCGATGTTTTCGACGGTAGTATTTGCTCAACCAGGTGGTCAAGGACCCGGCGGTCCCGGAGGACCTGGCGGTCCCGGCGGAAGAGACCGTGATCAAACTCGTTTTCCCGGAGGCGAGATTGAGTTGCTGATCAGTAACCCGGAAATCAAAAGCCAATTGGGTTTGAACGAAGAACAAATTGGTAAACTGACCAAACTTTCAGAGGAATTACGTTCAAACTCAAGACGCGGCGGAGAACGCCGACAACCCCCTGTTGCCGGTTCCGCCCCGCCTTCCCGTGAAGAACTACAAAAAGTCCGTGAAGAAATCGAAAAAAGATTCGACGAAAACCAAACCAAAATTAGCCGGATTCTGACAGCGGAACAGCAGGAAAAATACAAAATCTTACGGTTCCAGTTGGTTGGAGGTCTTGATTCGCCGTTGCTGAATGTTAGAAATCTTGACGTTCTTAATCTGACCGAAGAGCAAAAAGCAAAACTCAAGGCAATCAACGAAGCACGTGATGCGGAATCCCGCGCTTCTTTTGAAAAACGCGGTCCGGTCAACTGGCGGGAACTCTCCCAAGAAGAACGTGAAAAACGCGGCGCAGAATTATACGCCGAAAACGAAGCACGTACAAAAAAATTCGCCGAACAAAT
>JAIRYX010000021.1 GCA_031267635.1 Planctomycetaceae bacterium | reverse complement strand
ATACCGGAAATAATAAAAAATGAACAAAAAAAATGCAATACCAAAATATCTAAACAATAATTTCCCCGACTATGCTACGCAATCGATATCGATTGCCAAAACTTGTGTTAATACTTTTGGGTATATTAACCATTTTGTGCCCCCCCCCCCGACATATTTTGGTGTAATCCAAGAAAATCAAACGCTTTGTTCAAGTTTTTCATTACTGAAACTCCTCCATTTGAAGCTTTTTGAAATAGAATGACAAAAACCACAGTGATTTTGCCATTCCATAAATGATTCTATGACGTTATTATGTACAGATAAACGGAATGCGTCAATAGGAATTGTTGGAATTGGAGGATTTTTTTTTGAAAAATATTCAAAATACTTGGCAACTATTCAGTCGCCCCGACCAAAATAAACCCGCACTGGATCATTGAATAGTTACTGTTTCACCGGAAAATATTGGCTATTGTCGCCCTTATTTATAAAATTCCCTTCGTAGCCCGAATTGTACCACCAATATGCACCCTTATGCCCCTATTCCCTTATTTTTCGTTTAATTTTTTGGGTCACAATCCATACATCTAAAAAATAAGGGAATAAGGGCGAGTTTGCTTTGCTGGCTACTAAGGGAAACTTGATAAATAAGGGCTGCAATAGTAAAATCCTTCGGGGAAACTTTTAAAAACCTCATTTTCAACAAATGTGACCGTTGAAAAATAAGGGCTTACGAATACTTGGGGGAGATGTTTTTAGAAGTTCCCTCGGATAATTATTCAGACGCCCAGGGCGGATTTTATTGGGTTGGAGCGGCTGAATAGTTACGATAGCTCATGCGTAACATGAGTAAATTCAGTCTTAATCGAACATTCAAATTCGGACGAGTGTACTTTGTACGGCGATTAAAGGAGATTTTTAACGCGAAATTTCCTGCAAAACAACGCAAAATATTTTTCGGGACATTTCGCAATTTTTAGCGTTGTTGTTTCTCGCTTAAAATTTGCTCATTGGTCTCTGATGGGCGTCGAAGATTTTGGACAGTTGTTTCCACAAACTTTTTGAGGTAAAATATGAAAGAAGTTTCTTTTCATATATAATAGATCTTTTCTCTAACCCTATCAATAGACCGAACACTATTCAAAAAACAGTTATTTTGTATTCACCTGTTTTGCCTAAACAACCTGATGTGAAGTTAGAGAAAAGGTCTAATTTTTACGGCTGAAATTGCAATTGTTCATTTATAAATTCAGTGGGTCATTAAGCGTTTCCTTGATATAATAATATGGTGATTTCTTACTGTGTGATGTCTACTTGAATCGACTGGTTTCCTATTTCATTGTCTATTATGCCCCAAACGCCGTTTTTGATCGAATGTTCCTCCTGCGAGGCGAAAATCGAAGTCCGGAATGCCGGACTGATCGGTCAAATTGTCGCGTGTCCGAAATGCGGCAGCATGGTAGAAATCGTTCCGCCGCAACAAAACGAATCACCGCAAACAGAACAAAATGAAAATGATAATTCCGCAAATGTAACAGAAACGACAGAAAACATTCCCGATGCACTGGCGGAAAATGAAGCATTACAAGCGATTTTGAATCACGATTTTTTTCAAGGAAATCGTTCTTTTTCCGATTCGCAAAATTTTTCAAACACGAAACCTCCTCGAAAAAATTATCAGCTCGTCGTTCTTCTTGCCGCAACGTTCGGGTTGTTGTTGATGTTTGTTCTTTTTCTATTTTTCCAACCATCTCCAACAAAGCCGCCTCAAATTCCGGCGCCATCAACCAATGAAGCAACAATATCGCCGGACGCAAACAACAACGCCGAGCAACGCAAAAATGAAAACACGGAAATCATTTCGGTTGAAACATCCGAATCCAATAGCCCCGATGTTTCCGCAACATCCGGTAAAAACATTGATGAATATCCGCCGGTTCCCGACGTAAACGCCAACGAAATGAACAATGTTTTGGAAAACAATGGCTCAACCGTAACAGAAACAAAACCGGAATCGCCGGAAAATAAAGAGGAACCGTTGCCCGATCCGTTTGATTCGCTGGATGAAGAAACGAGCACAGAGCCGATGATGGAAGATTTTTCGACAGATATTTCACAAAATAAAAATGAGACGCAAGAACAAATTGATGAAAAGAATTTAACAACGCCGTCCAAAGAAATACCGACAGAAAATGAAAAAACATCGGTAGCCGAACCGAAACAAACCAGACCGACCATCAATATTGAAGAACGTTTGAAGTTGCCGATTGTGTCGATGAAATTTGAGAAAACGCCAATTATCAGCGTTGTGGAAACGCTTTCCGATTTGACCGGCGTGCCGATGCAATTGGATGCGGACGAATTGCGGGCGAGAAATATCAGCGTTGAAACGTCGCTGACTTTGCAACTTCAGAACACGACTGTTGCGGGCGTGATTGACGCGGCGCTGGCGAAAACACATTTAACGCAGCGTGTCGGCGAGCGGGAAATCGTGTTTGGTTATTCGCCGGAGGAAATGTCGGCGATTCAAACGGTCAGTTACGATTTAATGCCGATTGCGACGCTGGAAACGAATCCGATTTCGGCGGAAACGGCGGCAAAATGGCTATCGGAACTGTTGACCGTACCCCTAAACCCGGAAACGCAAGGAGCAATGATAGCGGCAGACGGCAACAAGGTTGCGGTTTCCGGCAATCGTCGGTTGCAAGATCAATCACGGCGGTTTCTGTTTTCGCTCTATTATTTACGGGATTTGGAGCCGAAAACAAACATGCCGCCGGAACGTCTCGCGCCGGAAGTATTCGGTTGGGATAACGTGAATCTTCCGTTGTCGTTTAATCTTGTTGAACCGATCCCGCTCAAACAAGCCGCGCGGGCGCTTGCCCGACATACAAAAATCCGCTTCTTGATTGATCATGCGGCGTTACATGAACAAGGACTCTCGCAAGATTCGCCGGTGAGTTCGCATGTCAATAACGGCACGTTAGATTCCGTGCTGCACGCGATATTAGAGCCGTTGAATTTGACGTACCGGATTATTGAAGCAAACGCAGTGGAAATTACGACTCCGCAAGCGGCGCAAAAAAACATGACGATTGAAATGCAACATTATGCGCCGCTCGCGCCGGAGAAAACGCCGGAATCATGCGCCGCGACGATGAAACAAGCATTCGGCGGCGAAGAACATTGGAATGCGAAAATCGGCGGCGTCATTGTTATCGACAAAGTAAGCGGTTACATGATGGTACGTCAAAGCCAACCGTTGCAACGCGCGATCCGTCTTTGGCTTGGAAAAATGCACAAAGAAGAACAACTCAACGACGACGTCCCTAACAACAATGAAATAAAAGAGGACAATAACCTTTCACGATAAGTGTTTTCTCTTGTCCAGACGTCTGGAAGTCAGCTCCAAGGTGGCGTCCCTCGTATCCCTCCGAATGAGTGTCAGAAACGCAAATATTGACTTCAGGAAAAATCGTTTTGTAACCCCAAAAATGCTTTCGGGACGTTCATTAGACTTTATCAACCGCATCGCTTCTCACTCCAAACTGTCCATCATAATTTTACGAAACCGCCGCTATGTCCAATCTTTTTTCTGACGAACAATTTGATGAATCGCCGTTGCCGGAGGACAAAACGGCAAATGAGCGGCGAATTTATGAGCCGGAAGAATTGTTTTCTGAAATCACGCTCAATATGGTCAACGGCATTGGCTCAATGTTGACGCAACGGTTATTGAATCATTTCGGCAGTGCGGACGCGATTCTTTCCGCCTCGTCGCCGCAGTTGCAGGAAGTCGAGGGAATCGGGCAAAAAATCGCCGACAATATCTCGCGCGCCAAATCGCTTTGCCAACCGGAAACGCTTGTCAATTTGTGCCGCGAAAACGGAATCACGCTCCTTGCGAGAAACGACGTTCGTTACCCGACATTGTTGCAAAAAATTTCCGATCCGCCAATCTTTTTGTATGTCAAAGGAGAATTTACCGAATGGGACGAGCTTGCGATTGCGATAGTCGGAACACGTCATGCTTCGCATTATGGACGGCAACAAGCGGAACGTTTGGCGGGAGAAATGGCTCAACGCGGATTCACGGTTGTCAGCGGTCTCGCGATTGGTATTGATGGCGCGGCGCATCGCGGAGCGATTGACGCAAATGGCCGGACGATTGCGGTGTTGGGAGGCGGATTACTCAATATTTTTCCGAGAGAACATCACGCTCTTGCCGACGAAGTGGTTCAACACGGCGTGCTGGTGAGTGAATATGCGCCGGATTTACAGCCGCAAAAAGGAACGTTTCCGCAACGCAATCGAATTGTGAGCGGTTTATCGCTTGGCGTATTGATTGTCGAAGCCCCGCGCAAAAGCGGTGCGCTGATCACCGCCACACTTGCCGGCGAACAAGGACGCGATGTTTTCGCCGTGCCGGGACAGGTTGACCGTGAAACTTCGCGCGGATGTCATCAATTGATTCGTGACGGCGCGATTCTCGTGGAATCGGCGAATGATTTGCTGGAACATCTTGGTCCGTTAGTGAAATCGGCAAAACATCCGAAAATGACATCAGCAACAATCCGCCATCCCGCCGAACTGCAACTGAATGAAACAGAAACCAAAGTGTTGCAACTTATAGAAACTTCACCGACTCCGATTGACAAAATCGTTACTGCGTCCGGTCTGCCGATACATCAAGTATTATCAACACTCGGCGCATTGGAAATACGCCACTTCATTCGTCGCGCGGAATCGAATACCGTTGTGAGAGTTTGAATATGTATTGGAACATTTCAAAATTCCTCTTTTGATTTCAGGATTTACTCTTGGGATCGCGAATGACCTGTTTCAGGAGCTTCACTAGTCCCGGAACTGATGGGGGAATTATTGGAGTGGAGCAGTAAAACGTTTTTTTGTAAATTACTCACGTCAGCAAAACAGAAGATTCATTTTGTAATTTCTTCAAAACCGTCAAGCGATTTTGATAACGCAACGAAAATAATTTCTTGGCGTATCTACTTTGATAATATCCTTTCTCCTTGATTTCATTGAAGTTACGCCTTTAATGATCTTTGGCAAACATCAAAAAACGCTCATAGTGGAGTTTCTGGCACGGCAATTGCACTTTACCTTTATCGTTAAAACAAATACGAAAAATTTGCGACTTTTTATACAAAACTTGAATAAAATTTCAAAGAACGAAAAAAAAGATAAAAATTTTTCCCAAACGTTTAACAATTCATGTGTTCATTGTGTATAATCACATCACGGATGTTAATTAAAGAAAAGGAAGGTGAGCTATGAACGCTATTCTTGAAGCTAACAGACATGAAGTCCATTCTACCGTCAATTACGATGCGATGACTGATGAGGAACTTTTACTCAACTATCGCAATAAAAGCGATCGGAACGCTTTTGAAGTATTGGTAAAACGTTACGAGCGGGAGCTTTACAATTATTTGCGGTTTTATCTAGGCAGCGCGGACATGGCGGAAGACGTTTTTCAGACGACATTTTTCCTTGTCCATCGGAAATGCCATCTTTTCGATGAAAAACGAGCGTTTCGCCCTTGGGTTTACAGAATTGCTACAAATCAGGCAATTAGCTTGAAACGTCATAAGAAAATTCGTTACGCTGTAAGCTTAGACGATACGTTTAACGGAGAAGAAACTCTCTGGAACGCTTATTCATCTCAACTTGTCAGCGAAGAAGCTACTCCTTACGATTCCATTGTAGGAGCGGAGCAAAAGAAACAAGTACGCGACGCGGTAGAAAAATTACCGGAATCATATCGCAAGGTTCTCTATCTGGTCTATTTTCAAGGAATGAAATATCATGAAGCAGCGGAAACATTGGGAATATCTTGCTCAAACATAAAAACCCATTTGAGGGGAGCCATTAAAAAATTGCAAAACATACTTCCTAAAGTAATGGCATAATGAACAACTGCTTGATTATTAGACCTTTTCTCTAACTTAAAAAAGGAAGCATACACAATTTAGGTAATCACAAAACAAAACGGTTTTACTATATTTTCGGTGTTTGGATAGCACAAAGTCACGAAATTTCACTTGATTAAAATATAAGGGAACTTCTAAAAACCTCTTCCTAATATCAGCAAGTCCTTATTTTTCAATGGTAGAATTTGTTGAAAATGAGGTTTTTAGAAGCAAAAGTATTAACACAAATATTACGCGGTGCTTTGCAAGAGTTTTTTGATAGTGGCACGTATTTTTTTGATTTTTTTTGGGTCGTCGTTCACGAGGTCTAAAAAA
>JAIRYX010000219.1 GCA_031267635.1 Planctomycetaceae bacterium | reverse complement strand
CAAAAAACCAACCTCATTACCTCATTCAAACAGAAACAATGAGGTAATGAGGTTGATTTTGAGGAAACCGTTTTGCTACTGAGGTTGTTTTGTTAAGAAAATGAGGTGCAAATGAGGTTTGCAACACAAACAGACGCTCGTTTCGTAGCAAAAATGCTTAAAATCGACTGAATCGTTAGCAAATTCTTCGGCAGATTGCCCTGTCTCGGAAGTTCCTAAAGCCCCAAAAGTTCCTTTGGGTTGCTCTCAAGGGATTTGGAAGATTCGCTTTGGGAATTTTTGAGCAACTTCGTTAGCAGATTGCCCCGTCTCGGAAGTCCCTAAAGCCCCAAAAGTTCCTTTGGGTTGCTCTCAAGAGACTTGGATTGCTCGCTTTTTGATTTTGGCGGCTCGCTTGGGGAAATTTTGAGCAAATTCTTTAACTAGTCAGTAGAATGTAAGTCATTGGGTATCATTTCGATAGGAGGAATGCGTATTGCGTGTTTTTCAACCTCATTTCCACCTCATTTTCCTAACAAAACAACCTCAGTAGCCCCATGAATCCCCCAAAAAACGAACCTCATTACCTCATTCAAAAAGAAATAATGAGGTAATGAGGTTGATTTTGAGGAAACCGTTTTGCTACTGAGGTTGTTTTGTTAAGAAAATGAGGTGCAAATGAGGTTTGCAACACAAACAGCGGCTCGTTTCGTAGCAAAAATGCTTAAAATCGACTGAATCGTTAGCAAATTCTTCGGCAGATTGCCCTGTCTCGGAAGTCCCTAAAGTCCCAAAAGTTCCTTTTGGTTGCTCTCAAGAGACTTGGAGGATTCGCTTTTGGAATTTTTGAGCAACTTTTTCGGCAGATTCTCCCGTCCCGGAAGTTTTCGGAGTTTCCCTTGTTCCTTGGAAGCGCGGGGTAAAAGATTTTTTACCCCTACCTAATAATGTTGTCCTGTCCCAGAATTTCCCGGAATCCCGCTGGTCTCTTTTAGCATTCTTCCGGCGCGACCAATTCGCGTTGTCCGATTTGATAAACGCAATCCGGCTCGGCGCCGAGATAATCGCCGGTGACAGCATAAGCCCGTGCGCGGCTACCGCCGCAGACCAACCGGTATTCGCATTGCCCGCAAATGCCGTGATAATTGTTCGGATCTTGCAACGCTTGAAATACCGGATGCGAACGATAAACATCCGCGGGCGAATCGTTCGGAAATTTCCCGCACATCACCGGTAAGAACCCCGCCGGGTAAATCTCGCCGTTTTGCGACACAAACATAATACCGCGTCCGTCGGTTACGCCGAGCGGCGCACGATGCGTGCCGCTTCGATGCGGTCTTTGCGCCGGATTTTGACGAGGCGTCTTATTTTGCGCCATCATTTTTTGCGTCTTTGTTTCGTGCGACGCTAACGGATCGCCGCCTTGTTGCAAAACGTACCGGCGGTAATGCGGCGCTTCGGTCGTTTTGACGGCAAACGGTTTCCTTTGCGCGTGCCGCCATAACTTGGCAAACGCCGTTTCATATTCTTCCGGCTTGATTCGTTCTTCTTCGAGTCCGCGACCAACCGGCACGAGAAAAAAGACCGACCACATCATAATTCCCCTGTCGGCAAGCAATTCAGCAATGTCGTCGAGCAAATCAACATTCCGCCGCGTTACCGACGTATTGACTTGCACGGGAAATTTGAGTTGTCTCGCAAACTCCAGCATTTCCAGCGTTTTAGCGAAACTTCCCTCGAAGCCGCGAAATGCGTCGTGTACCGTCGCGTTCGGACCGTCAACGCTAATTCCCAACGCCTGCACGCCGACTTCTTTTGCGCGTTCAAACGCCCCGCGAGTCGCTAACGGCGTTGCGGAGGGAGTCAATGCGGTTTGAATCCCGCGATTCACCGCGTAACGAATGAGCGGAAACAAATCGCCGCGTTTGAGAGGGTCGCCGCCGGTAAACACCATTGTCGGTTTGCGTTCAAACTTTGCAACTTCGTCAATTAACGCCAGCGATTGCTCGGTGGAAAGCTCGTCGGAAGCGGCGTGTTCCTGCGCCGACGCGCGGCAATGCTTGCAAACCAAGTCGCACGCTTGCGTGACTTCGTAATAAAACATGAGCGGATACCGCCCAAAGTCCGACGCTTTGTAAGTTGTATTGTGCATTGAGAATTGAAATATTTTGAGGCAAGATTTATGGACAGAGACGTTATTTCTCACCGAATCGCGGCGGCGCGGAGAATACTAAAAACATACCTATTCAGTTGCCCAGCGCGGATTTATTTGGCTTGGGTCGCTGAATAGTTACATATTTTCGTTGCATCATACTTTTGTTTTTAGTTGAAGAGATTACAAATGAACAATCCGTCCGACGATGAGCGGCGTGGCGGTTTTGACGTTCCAGACAAGGAACACAAATGGTCTGTTCGCGTAAAATAGAGCGGTTGGTTTCGGAATTTGCTGCGGTTGCGCGGCGGTTTCGAGAATCGCAACCTGCGTTTCATGGAGTAAACTTGTCAGTTTGAGCGGATTCTCTTTCGATTGCGATACAAAAGAAAAGTCTGCGTCCGCCGACAACGCCGTTTGTAAACCGAGTTGTTGTAATGTCGGCGTGAGATCAAGGCAGCTTGTCAACGTTGTTTTCGGCAATGTCAAGTCAACCGTTTGTGTTTGTAACCGCGCAAACGCCTGACTCAAAAACGCCGGAGTCATTTGACGTTCTAAAGCGTCAAGCTTTCCGGTAGCCGGAAGGAATACAACCACATATAAATTCTCCTCGACGCACGGCAAGGAGACAATTTGCGTTAATTCCGGCGTCTCAAAATAAAGAAGCTGCGGAGTGATTTGCCGCATGATCGGCGTTTTCTTTTTTTCGCCGGTGATTGTCGTAAATTCTTGTTCGCTTGTATATTGCTGATGAAACGGCGTTAGCAGACGCGGCGTGGAAGCGGCGATTCCGGCGGCGATTATTGAAACGTCGCCGGGCAGCGACGTTTTGATGGGTTCGTCAATCACGCTCGGAATTTTTCCATTTGTAGAGTCGCGCGACCACGCATTGAGCGTGTTGATTGCGTCGTCGCGGTTTCCTATGAAATCAACAGCATATAAATCGGTATGGAAAAACGTTTTGATTCCATTGATGTATTGTTCTACAATCGGATAATTGGCAGGAATCCAAACCGCGTTAACGTGTGCAAATGTCGCAGGCAAATTCGGCGGAGCTTTGATTCCTTGCCGAAAAACGGCGGTTGACATTTGATTGAAATTTTCCGCTAAATCCGCCGTTTTCAAATTCGTCATATCGACCGGAAAAATATTAAAAAGCTCTTCGGCGGTTTTTCCGTTGCTCGCTCCGTTGCGTAAAACTGTCAACTGTTTTGCGAGCAACAACGGCGAAAAACAAAAGTTTTTATCTTTTTGCGACGCAGCCAACTGCGAATAAGTGTTGTACGCCAAAAACTGAACCGCCAACGCCGAGTTAAAACCTTCTTTCGATAACGGCAATTTGGGCGTTTCGACTGGTTTCGGCTGCTCGGTAGTTTCTTGTGTTTCTGTTGACTTTGGCGGCTCGGCAGATGGCGTCGCCGGTACGGAAGCGGGCGGCGTTTCTTGTGCGTTTAAAAAAGAAGGCACGGCAACTCCACACAAACTTATCAGCAACGCAAATCGAAAAATAATACGGTAGGTCATAAAAAATGTCTCCAAAGTTAAAAGGGTGATGCTGTGTTGTTTTGTTCTCAAACTGAAAACAGAATAAAAAACTTCAAAAGTGAAACACTCAAAAATTAAGAATAGACAAATTTTCAGAAAGAATGCTTTTCAATTTTTTCTAAAAATCGTCGTGCCTTTGTGGTGGATGAAAATTTTTATTGGCAGTTTGAGTTTCGTATAAAAAACGCATTCTGTTTCTCATGTGAATTTTTTTATTATACACAAAACGGTTACTCTGACAAGTTCGCGTCTTAATCCTTATTTCTTTGTGGTAAAAATAGAATATTCATGTTTGGTCGGCGTCCTCTATTGGCATTTTTTTCTGCAAAGCGATCATTTTTCGTTTGACAATTTTGTTTTGGGAATCATAATTAAAACTAGAATCTCATGCTTGTTCTCCGCAAACTTCCTCTTTATTTGTCAAAACGCTATGTTACGCCGTTTCGTTATTCTTGGGATATGTTGTTTGGCTTTTACCGTCGGAATGATCATTGAATCTTTCGCGCAGCCCGTGCCGGCGGCAACCACGTCGAATTCACGTCGGTCGGCGCTATTTGGAGCGTCGCGTGTCGGATTGTTTAGCGCGTCAGGCGAACGAGGAGTTGATCGTGACACGCTCAAAACACGGCGGCTTGAAGGTGCGGACGCAATGGTGCAGATGTTAGACACGAGCGATCCGTCGCGAATGTTAGATACCGCTGGAGTCAGTAATATGTCGCTTTTTCTGACGACGGGATCGGCAATGCAAAATGTTTTCAATCTAAACGACGCCGCAATACCTGCCGTAGCCGACGAAGGACGGCTTGTTATCGGCGACATTGATACAACCGTAAATGCCGCACAAGCGACGACAATTAACCGTACAACAGGAATCTATTCGCCGCGTCTGCGTTTTATGAAAGAGTCGGAAATTTTGACGGCGGAAAAAATCGCGGAAACCAATCAACTTCGCGCCGCCGCTATCTTGACCGATATTACCGACAAATTTAACCTTCCGCCAGCCGCAAATCTCACACTTGAATTTTACCGCTCGACAATACATCTTCAAGGGCGAGTTTCCAATCCGGAACAGCGCAAGAGAATCGAAATATATTTAGGTTTTGAACCGGGAATCTATACGGTGAAGAACGATCTAGTCGTTGACCCGTCATTGACGGTTGATTCAGCGATTGATTCTACGTTGGTCGTTCCGCCGGTGGAAAAAGAGTGATTGTTTACTGTTCTCGCAAAAACGTAAAATACGATGACATTTGAACAAAATATGACGTTATTATCGCCGGACAACAGTGCGTTGTTGGTCATTGATATTCAAGAGCGGCTTGTTCCGGCGATACAAGACGGCGATCTTGTCGTTTGGAATGCGAGACAGCTGATCGACGGCGTAAAATTGTTTGGCGTGCCGATTTTCGTAACCGAACAATACCCGCAAGGTCTCGGCGCAACAATGACAGAACTGAAAAACAGATTACCGGAAAACGTTGCGGTTTTTGAAAAGAAAACATTCAGCGCGTGTCTTGTGCCGGAATTTTTGGAAACGTTACGGCATAGTGACGCGATTCAGAAGCTTGTCCTTATCGGAGTCGAATCGCACGTTTGTGTATTGCAAACCGCGCTTGATCTTATGTCGCTCGGTTATGAAATTCATTTAGCGGCGGACGCAACTCGCTCGCGTTTTGCCGACGATTACAATTTTGCGTTACGACGGCTTGAAACATCCGGTTGTTTTTTGACCACCACCGAATCAATATTATTTCAGTGGTGTCGCACCGCCGACAACCCGCACTTCAAAGAAATCAGCCGTCTTGTTCGAAGAGTTAAGCCGTAACTGGGACATTTAAATCCTATTTACTCCATCACAATATTCTAACATTCTTTCGCAAGCTTCGGCGAAAGTCCATGAATGCTTTCGATGACTGGAAACCACCAAAGAAAGATGAATCGTCGTCCGCATTTGCATTGAACGGTTTTGCCGAGAAGTTTCGCTTTACCGACAGAAACGACTCCGCAACCGGTATCCACGAATTCCAAGCGTGTGATATAATATATCTCTGGCGGATAGTTTGACTCCTTTTAAAAGAATGTATTGTAGCTCCTTTTATTGTAACAATTTGTCCGCTTTTAAAATACGAACGAATAAGGCATAAACTTATCGGATGAACCGTTTTTCATTTTCAAAGAAGAAGGGCAGAAGACGGGAGTTTGAAGGGACGGTTTTCAAAGTGTGGAAGTGCGGCAAACCAACATCTGGTATCTGCAACCTGAATCCTAATGTCTCGCGGAAAAAATCTTAATTGAAGAATCAAACAAAAGTAAAATAATGACGCAATATCTCAAAGCAAAGGCGGGTGAAATCACCCCGGAAATGATGACTGTAGCAAAAAGCGAACAACTTTCGGCGGAGTTGGTGCGCGACGAAATAGCAGCGGGGCGGATGGTTATTCCGGCAAACAAAGTGCATCTTCAAAGAGGTTTGGATGCTATTGGAATCGGAATCGCGACGAGAACAAAAATTAACGCGAATCTCGGAAATTCGGCATTGTTGGGCGACACGGTAAACGAACTCGAAAAGGTGAACGTTGCGATTCAATACGGCGCGGACACGGTGATGGATTTGTCCACCGGTGCGGAAATTAACGAACTTCGTCAACGTGTTATCAACGGTGTGCGCGTACCGGTCGGAACGGTGCCGCTTTATCAAATGTGCGAGGAACTCGACGATATCGCCGACATGAAACCGCACGACTTTCTCGATGTTGTCGAAAAGCAGGCAAAACAAGGCGTGGATTATATGACAATTCATTGCGGCTTGTTACAACGTCATTTGCCGCTGGCGGATAAACGGCTTCTCGGCATCGTCAGTCGCGGCGGATCGTTGACCGCGAAATGGATGACTATTCACAAAAAAGAAAATCCGTTTTATGAACATTTTGAAGACTTATGCGATATTTTGCGGGAATACGACGTCACGTGGAGTATCGGTGACGGTTTGCGTCCCGGTTGTCTTGCCGACGCCAGCGATGCGGCGCAGTTCGGCGAACTTGACGTGATGGGCGAACTAACGCTGCGCGGTTGGGCAAAGGGAACGCAAGTGATGATCGAAGGACCGGGACACGTTCCGATGGATCAGATTCAAATGAATATCGAAAGGCAAATTCAAGTTTGTCATGGCGCGCCGTTTTATGTTTTGGGACCTGTTGTAACGGACATTGCGCCGGGCTACGACCATTTTACAAGCGGAATTGGCGCGGCGATGGCGGCGATGTACGGCGCGGCGATGTTATGTTACGTTACGCCGAAAGAACATCTCGGACTCCCGAACTTGGAAGACGTAAAACAAGGAGTGATTGCGTATAAAATCGCGGCGCACGCAGCGGATATTGCGAGAAAACGTCCCGGCGCGAGAGACCGCGACGACGCGATTTCCCGAGCACGCGGACATTTCGATTGGCAGGAACAATTTCGTTTATCGCTTGACCCGCAAACTGCTGAACGTTATTACCGCGAATCGCGTCACATGTCGCAGGAACAAGCGGCGCAATGCGCTAACAATACCGGTCTTGAAACGGAGCAATTCTGTACCATGTGCGGTCCGAAATTCTGCGCGATGCGTATTTCGGCGGAGGTGAAAAAATTGAGGAATGAAAAAAGGTAAATGTCGCTCAATCTTTATGAGACTTTTACTATTAGAACTCATGGGACGTCATGTTACGCATTGATCACGCATTTCATGTTTTACTCTACTACGAAGTTCTTTAATTTCTCTTGATATGTTACTCAATCAAGTCGCTGATCACCAGCTCGTTGAACCCAACGACGTACTACGCGACTAACATCAAATTGACTCGCAACAGACAGCTCGAATTGACCCGCTCGAATTGATTGTACAATCCGACAACGTAATTCAACGAAATCGTTGTCTGTTTTTCCGGCAAGTTCTCTGATGAGAATTTCTCTTTGCCGTCAATTAAAACATGAAAACCGATTCCTTTGCCGTAATGTTTGCCGGTTTTGTCGTAAAAGATCGTGATAAAATGTCCGTGATATTTGACGTTGTCCAACGCAAAATATTCAATATC